>CAYUBZ010000001.1:0-36976 GCA_964443205.1 uncultured Hyphomicrobium sp.
GCCTTCGGCGCCACGCACGTGCGCGTCGGCAGCGCGATCTTCGGGGTGCGACCACCGGTATAGAGTTTTCCAACGCGATTTTGCAGGCGCCATCTTGGCCGTGTAGCGGCAATGCTAGGCTTGAGCGCAACAGTGATTCGCGTCGATGTCCGCCTTTAGAACCCGTTGGAGGCCACATATGACGGCAGCCGCAGCCCGTATTGAAGCCAAGGCCGACGCCGCGGCGAGCGACGCGGCCCGCGTCGCGCGCGCAGAGGCCTACGAGGAGGCCGTCAATTCCAAGGTCGCCGGCGTCTCCAAAGCGATCTCCGCCAAGGCGACGCGCGACGGCTGGTACCACTTCATCGTCGACATCTGGATCACCAACTTCAACCGCACCGAGTTCGGCATCTACAAGCGCGCGCGCAACCGCGCCAAGTCGCGGCAGTTCACCTCCGACATGGACATCTTTGCCGAGGTGGTCGAAGGCGGCGAGCGCATCGGCCTCATCGGCTACCGCGAGGAGCTGTGGGACAAGGTCGAGGGCATGGACAAGCGCCTCGTCTTCAAGCTGTTCAACGAGACGCTGAACTGGCGCGCGACCATGGACCTCATGATCGGCCGGTCGCTGCAGCAGACCATTGCGGCGCGCGGGCTGCCGGTGATGACCTACTCGATCAACACGGACGAGGACAATTTCATCGTCTATCTGGAGCGCTCGGCCAACAAGTGGCCGCTGCTGCCGGAGAACTTCGCGTTCTTCATCATGAACGATGGGACGCCGCGCTTCTACCGGCTGAAGCGCGATCTCATCGATCTGGGCGGCGACTTCACGCTGTACGACCAGCACGGCGAGGCGGTCGGCCACCTCGACGGCAAGGTGTTCTCCATCGGCGGCAAGTGGAAGGGCAAGGTCAAGCGCGAGCATGCCGACCGGCGGCTGTTGACCGTGCTGCAGCTCTTCAGTGCCATGCAGATCTTCAACGCCGACTGCCGCCGCCACATGCGTCGGCTGTGGAAGGACGTGCGCCGCGGCAAGATCGAGCCCAAGCTCGACCGTCAGGAAGCGGACCTCTACATGAACCCGCGCCGCATCCGCTAGGCCGCACCGGAGCATCTGCTGAAGCTTGCATGTATTCCGCTCTCCAGCGGGATGACGTCGGCGTTTGAAGCGGCGGCCCAAGACTGCCGATCTTTTGTGCAACACCGGCCCACCACCTGTCGATGGACCCGCTGAGGCCGTTGACGGCGCTGGTGTTTTGCGGCTTTCCTCCTCTTTGCACAAAAAATAATCAAAGCTCGGGGGATGGGGGATGCAACAGGGAGCCGACGTATTCTTTCTGCTGATGGGCGCGATCCTTGTGTTCGCAATGCACGGGGGGTTCGCCTTTCTGGAGACCGGCACGGTTCGCCACAAGAACCAGGTCAACGCGCTGGTGAAGATCATCGTCGACTTCTCGGTGTCGGCGATCGCCTACTTCTTGATCGGCTATACGGTCGCCTACGGTCTCAATTTCTTTGCGAGTGCTGCCGCAATCGCCGGCGGCGCGCCGGGCTACGAGCCGCAGGGCTACACGCTGGTGCGCCTGTTCTTCCTGGCAACGTTCGCCGCTGCTGTTCCCGCCATAGTTTCTGGCGGCATTGCCGAGCGCGCCAAGTTCGGTCCTCAGGCCATGGCCACGGCGCTACTCGTCGCGTTCTGCTATCCGCTGCTCGAAGGCGTCTATTGGAACGGAAACTTCGATCTGCAGGAATTGTTCTTTGCCGGCATGCTCGGGGCCCCGTTCAAGGACTTTGCCGGCTCGGTCGTCGTGCACGCGTTCGGCGGCTGGGTGGCGCTCGGCGCCGTGCTTATGCTTGGTGCGCGGCTCGGCCGCTATGGCGGCGCCCATACCGGCGCCCAGGCTGGCGCGTCTCCGCCGTCGTCGATCCCGTGGTTGGCCTTGGGTTCGTGGCTGCTCTGCATCGGCTGGTTCGGGTTCAACGTGATGAGTGCCCAGCGGCTCGAGGCCGTGTCGGGACTCGTCGCGCTCAACTCGCTGATGGCGATGTGCGGCGGCATCGTCGTGGCGCTGATCGTCGGGGACAACGATCCGGGCTTCGTGCACAACGGCGCGCTGGCGGGTCTCGTCGCGATATGCGCAGGCTCCGACGTGATGCACCCCATTGGCGCGCTGATCACCGGCGGTGTCGCCGGGGCGATCTTCGTCTACATGTTCCAGATCGCGACCAACAAATGGAAGATCGACGACGTGCTCGGCGTTTGGCCCCTGCACGGCTTGTGCGGGCTGTGGGGAGGCATTGCTTGCGGGATCTTCGGGCTGGAGGCGTTGGGCGGGCTCGGCGGCGTGACCTTCGCCTCGCAGCTCGTGGGCTCGATCCTGGGCTCGGGCTTTGGTTTGCTGGTCGGGCTGGTCGTCTACGGCTTCCTCAAGGCATCGGTCGGGATAAGGTTGACGCCGGACGAGGAACGCCGGGGCGCCGATCTCTCGATCCACAACATCCGGGCCAACCCGGAAGAGGACATGCGCATGGGGCCTGTCTGAAGGCGGCAGGGGCGCGCGTCAGGAGGCGCGCATCGGGCCCAGAACTTTGCGTCGCTTGCGCGGCTTGGTCGCTTTGGGAGGGTCTTCGGCCCCCTCCTCCTCCAGTCCCGACAGCAGCGCGCGGGCGCGCGTCTCGATTGCGTCGCACACTTGCTCCAACAGCGGATGGCTGCCTGCCGGCATGGCCGCCACCTCAGCGGCAGCGTTGCGCGTCTCGGCCAGCACGTCTTTGGCCAGCGTCTCGACGCGCTGAACGAGGCGCGGCGCGTTGAGCCCGCAGTCGGCAGCGAAGCGTTGCCAATGCCGCTTCTTCAAGTGTTCGCCGCGGGTCTTGCCGGCGATCTTCTGCGCCATGTTGCGCGTGACGTGCTCCCACACCGTTCCGCACATCACGTCGTAGATGGGCGCCAGCTTGAAGCCCTGGCCGGAAATCATCAAAGAGTAGTTCTTGGCGTGCGCGTCGGTGTTGCAGGCGATGACATTAAAGATGACGTAGTCGAGCAGATTGACCACGTCGGGCGCGCGCATGGCGTTGCGCGTCACGGCGAACATCTCCGGCAACGTCGGACCTGGAATGCCGGTCTGGTTCGACTCGTATTTTGCCGACGGCGGCTTGCCGAGCGCCTGGCAGAAGTCCTCCTGGTGCAGGCGCCGCCAGTGCCCGTTCTGCTCTAATCTATCGTAGCGTGTGACGAGCAGGTAGGCGCGCTTGCCCGCCGTTCCCGTCGTCACGTCCGGCGCGTTGAGGCCTAAGCGACGCGCCAGCGTCATGCACAGCGCCTCGTTCTGCACGCCGCCGAAGAGCCGCTCGGAGTCGGGCTTCAGAATGAAGGTCGACGGCGCGCCGTTGACGGGGACGCAGATCTGGCCCTTGGCGTTGATCGCGACGCCGAGCTTCGACTGCACGCCGGCGAGCGACATCGACACGCCGTCCTCGCCGACAAGGAACGGCTTCGACGGCAGCTCGTCGAGGATGCGCGCGAGCGCCTTGGGGCTCGTCACAGGCCGCCAGTCGGCCGAGCTCGTCGAGCCGGGCTTGCCGATCGACAGCGCGCCCGCAGTGTCGCGGCCGAGCTCGGACAGGATGCCGATGACGTCCTCGGGCGCGGCGCCGAGCTTGAGCCCGATCGCTTTCAATTGACTGGCTTCGGGCAGCAGGTTGGCGGCCCACGGCAGGAAGAGTTTCGCCGGCACGCGGCGCGGCGACAGCGGCATCAGCAGCGACAGCGGGAAGGCGCCGCGCGTGCCGAGCCATTCGGGCGCGTAGACGAAGGCGGGGCCTTCGGCGTGCACCTCGATGGTGCCGACGGTGCGGCTCTCGTAATAGACGGTGAGCTCACTCACGGGGGCCGTCCTCGTCGGCGAGGCCCTCGTCAGTGAGATCAGGCAGCAGCGCGTTGTCGTCGTCGCTGCCCACCTGCATCAGGTCGAAGGGGCGCAGGCCGACGGCGGCGGCGACGAGCAGCGCGCGCCCGAGCTGGCAGGAGGGCTTGCCGGCTTCCAATTCGAGGATGAAGCGGCGGCCGACGCCGGTCGCGAGCGCCAGATCGTCCTGGCGCATCTTCAAGGCCTCGCGCCGCTCGCGCACCAGCGCCCCGAAGTGCTTCGATTGCGCGCGGGCGGCCGTGTCGGTGTCTGAGGTTGGCCGGTTCGCCATGGCGGGCCTTCCGATGTTCCCGATCGGGAGCTTATGCACGGATTCGCGGGCTGAGGGAAGCAAATGTTCCCGAACGGGAACGTGGGGATGGAATCCCCCAGAAACAAGGTGGAATATTCCCGATCGGGAACTTGGCTGTCCCGCTTACCATGATCGCACCAGAAAGTACCCGATCGGGAACATTCAAAGGCGACATGAACCGGCGCAAAGCCTTCATGTCCCCGGCTGCAGCCGTCCATGCCGGCCCGGCAACCGTCCATAAACGGATCTTTAACCAAAAATCTTCACCCTGCCGGAAGCGTCGATAACCCCCAGATCCGCGCGTCCGGAGAGTCGTATGTTCAGAGTACTCGTTGCCTTGCTGTTGGTGTGCGCCGCCCTCGAAATGTCGGGCTGCACGGGCTCCCTCCGCCTTGGAAGCTCCACCTATACGAACGTCGCCGCTCTGACCGGCTGAGCCGCATGAGAGCGAGCGACGCGGCGACGCTGCGCAATCGTTCGTCCGCGCGCTAGACGTTGCGCCGCCGCGCCGCTATGGGGCTGGCATCTTCCCTCGGCGCATCGTGACACTCGAGACGGTCATGGGCGTCGTTTCAGAGATCGCGCATGACCTCGCACTCCGGCCTCGCGGCGCTCAGCAACGGTGCGGTGCTGTCGCCGTTCACGCAATTGCGCCGGCTGCTCGACGGCATCCCGTCCGGACATGAGAGACCGCTCGACCTGACCGTCGGCGAGCCGCACGAGCCGATGCCGCCGTTTGTCGTGGAGAAGCTCACCGAAGCAGCGGCGGACTACGCGAGGTACCCGCCCATCCGCGGCACGGCTGAGTTGCGCGCAGCGATTTCCGACTGGACCGGCCGGCGCTATGGCGCCGCCGCCGCGCTCGATCCCGCGCGCGAGGTGCTGCCGCTCAACGGCTCGCGCGAGGGGCTCTTTCTCGCCGCGCTGCCGGCCGCCGGGCGCAAGCGTGTAGCTGGTCGGCCCGCTGTCCTCATGTGCAACCCCTACTACAGCGCCTACATTGGCGGTGCGCTGGCGGTCGATGCCGAGCCGGTGTTTCTCAACGCGACCGCGGCGACGGGCCACCTCCCCGATCTCGAACAGATCGCCTCCGACAGCGCGCTGCTCGACCGCACGGTCGCTCTCTACCTGTGCTCACCGGCCAACCCGCAAGGCGCGGTCGCGAGCCCCGCCTACATCGCGCGTGCGCTGTCGCTGGCCCGCGCCCACGACTTCATGCTGTTCTTCGACGAGTGCTATTCGGAGATCTACTCGGGCGAGGCGCCTACCGGCGCGCTGCAAGTCGCCGCAGCGACGCCTGAGCGCTTCACCAACCTCGTCGTGTTCAACTCGCTGTCGAAGCGCTCCAACCTGCCGGGCCTGCGTTCGGGATTCTGCGCCGGCGACGCGCACTTCCTCGAGACGTTCGCGGAGATCCGCAACATGGTCGCGCCGCAGGTGCCGGGGCCGGTCCAACATGCCTCCGCTGCGGCGTGGAGCGACGAGGCGCACGTCGTTGCCAACCGCGCGGCGTACCGCGCCAAATACGACGTGTGCGACCGGGTCCTCGGCGGCCGCTACGGCTATCGCCGGCCGGCCGGCGGCTTCTTCCTTTGGCTCGATATGAGCAATTTTGGCGGCGCCAGTGACGCAACGCTAACCTTATGGAAACGCGGCGGTGTCAAGGTGCTACCCGGTGCCTTTCTGGCTCAGACCGGGCGCGACGGCACCAATCCGGGCACGCAATACGTGCGGCTCGCATTGGTGCACGACCCAGCCACCGTCAGCGAGGCGCTCGAACGTTTCGTAGTAGTTCTTGCGTAAAGAGTCCGTTCGTACACATGCCGCTCGAGTCACATGGTGACTCCAGACGCCTGCTTTCCTCCGCCATGGAGGACAGGCTCATGGGGTGGCTGAGCCGCGCCGGAGGAGCACTCCTCCTGGCGGGCGTCGGCGCGGCGTGGGCAAGCCTTCTCACCTGGTCGCAATCTGATCCGAGCCTCACCCATGCAGCGGGAGGCGCGACCAGCAACGTGCTGGGCGCGGTCGGCGCCATCTTCGCCGACGTCATGCTGAACACGCTGGGGTTCGCGGCCGTGTTCCTGCTGCTCGCGCCCATGTTCTGGGGCATCGAGCTGATGATCGCGGAGCGCATCTTCGCCAACCGCAAGAAGACGAGCGTGTTCCCCTTGTCCGTGCTGCTGCTGGCGGGCGGGTTCGCGGTGCTGCCGCTGACAGAGAGCTGGCCCTTCGGCCACAGCTTCGGCGGCATCGTCGGCGATTGGCTCTACAAGCTGACGGCGACGCTTTTCTCGATTGCCGGGGCCGAAGGCGCGCTGCCGCTGGCCGGGCTCGCCTACTTCCTCGCCGGCTTTGCCGCGCTGGGCTACAGCGTCGGGCTCGAGCGGGAGGATCTCAACCGGTTGCTGGAGCGCAGCCACCGTCTTGCCCGCAGGCGCGGCTCGCTATGGCCGGGGTGGCTTTTGAACGCAGGCTGGCTGTCGGGATTCTTTCCGCCGGACGTCGCCTTCGCCGACGACCTTGAGCCCGCGACCGAGCCGCCCGTCTACCAGCGCAAGCCCGCCGGCCGCGTTGGTCGCCGCGAACCCTATCTGTCCGTGCCGCCGTCCTTCGAGCCGGGCCCGGCCGAGGCGCCGGCGTTTGACCGTGGCCCGCAGGACATGCCCGCGCGGGCTGCGCCGTTCTGGCACGAGACTGATGACGAACTCCTGGGCCGTGACGTGGCTTTTGACGAGAGCACCGATGCGGAAAGCCGGGCGATTGCCGCGCGCTTTGCTCCGCGCTCAGCCAAGATCCGCCGTCCTGCTCCCATGCCCAAGCCGCAGGCCGTCGAGACCGCCGAGCTCGAAGAGCCCCGGCCCCGCAAGGCCGGGCGCTTTGGGGGTTTGGGCTTTGCGCGCGGCGCCTCCCCCCACCGCCCGCCGTCTCTGAATCTTTTGAAGCGGCCGGCGGCTGCGAAGTCCGGGGCCGGGTTCACGCAAGCTGTGCTGCGCGGCACCGCGCGCCTGCTCGAGGAGGTGCTCGCCGACTTCTCGGTCAAGGGCGAGGTCCGCGAGATCAAGCCGGGCCCCGTTGTCACGCTGTTCGAGCTGGAGCCCGCGCGCGGAACGAAGTCGTCCCGCGTCGTGGCGCTGGCCGAGGACATCGCGCGCTCCATGAGCGTCACCTCGGCGCGTGCCGCCATCGTGCCGGGCCGCAACGTCATCGGCATCGAGCTGCCCAACGTGCGCCGCGAGACCGTCTACCTGCGCGACATTCTCGAAGCGGAGATCTTTCGCTCAGCCGATACCTCTTTGCCGCTGGCGCTCGGCAAGTCGATTGGCGGCGAGCCGATCGTCGTGGATCTGGCGCGCATGCCGCACCTGCTCGTCGCCGGCACCACCGGCTCGGGCAAGTCCGTCGGCATCAATGCCATGGTCCTTTCGCTTCTCTACCGGCGCTCGCCGGAGGACTGCCGCCTGCTCATGATCGATCCGAAGATGCTGGAGCTGTCGGTCTACAACGGCATCCCGCATCTTTTGACGCCGGTCGTCACCGATCCGCACAAGGCGGTGGCGGCGCTCAACTGGGCCGTCGGTGAGATGGAGGAGCGCTACAAGCGCATGGCGAGCTTGAGCGTGCGCAACATCGAGGCCTTCAACGCGCGCGTGCGCAAGGCGCAGGGCCGCGGCGAGATCATCAAGCGCACCGTGCAAACCGGCTTCGACAGCGAGACCGGGCAGGCCATCTACGAAGAGCAGCAGATGCAGGCCGAGACGATGCCCTACATCGTCGTCGTGGTCGATGAGTTCGCCGATCTGATGATCGTGGCCGGCAAGGAGATCGAGGCGGCCGTGCAGCGGCTGGCACAGATGGCGCGCGCGGCCGGCATCCACCTCATCATGGCGACGCAGCGCCCCTCCGTCGACATCGTGACGGGGACCATCAAGGCGAACTTCCCCGCGCGCATTAGCTTCAAGGTCGCCTCCAAGATCGACGCCCGCACGATTCTGAACGAGCAGGGCGCCGAGCAGCTGCTGGGCCAGGGCGACATGCTCTACTCGCTGGGCACGGGACCGGCGGCGCGCGCCCACGGTGCCTTCGTCTCCGACGACGAGGTCGAGCGCGTTGCCGAGGCTTTGCGCCGCCAGGGACCGCCGAGCTACGTCGACGGCATCACCGACACGCCGCCGCGCAGCGACGCGACGGGAGCGGAGCCGCGCGCGGCCAGCGAGGATGATCTCTACGACATGGCGGTGGCAATCGTGCTGCGCGACCGCAAGGCCTCCACGAGCTACCTGCAGCGGCGGCTCTCGATCGGCTACAACCGCGCAGCCGACCTCGTGGAGCGGATGGAGCGGGAAGGCTTGATTGGACCAGCCAACAACGTCGGCAGGCGCGAGATCCTGATCACTGGCAGAGACGCAAGCCCGCCGCGCACGCGGCCCCAGTGAGCCTGGCGCAGGGCTTGGCGCTGGCATACGCTCGCAACCGCCCAGATGTGGACGCAATGTTGGGGAAAGACGAGGCTGCGGGCGTTCTCCCAAAAAAGCGGGAGTTCTTGTCAGCGAAACCACCAGGGAAACGATTGGCAAAGGCTCGGGGGGCCTGATGCATCACATGAGACGACTCGCATTTGGGGCGGTGTCATGCCTTGGCCTCATGCTCGCGCCTGTTGCTGCCAACAGTGAAGGTACCGCCGACAAGCCGGCGGAAGCGCCTGCCGCGGCCGCAGGATCGGCCTGGAACGCCGAGGTCGCGCCGGCCAACTCTGAGGGGGGCATCACTCTCGATGCGCGGCAAACGGAGCTGGTGGACAAAGTCAGCAACTACTTCAAAGAGCTCAGCACCCTGAAAGGCCGCTTCGTTCAGACCGGCGCCGACAACAAGCGCATGCGGGGCAAGTTCTACGTGAAACGCCCCGGACGCTTCCGGTTCGACTACGCGCGGCCCTCCCGGCAGATCGTCATTTCCGACGGCCGCTATCTGGCGATACAGGACCTCGACCTCAACAACGAGGATCGCGTCGCGCTCGACCAAACGCCCTTCCGGCTTCTGTTGCGCACCGACGTCAATCTCGTGCGCGACGCCCGTATCATGGAGGTCCAGGAATCCGAGGATATGATTATCGTCGGTTTGGAGGATAAGGATCCCAACAGCCCGGGGCAGATCCGGCTGTTCCTAACCACAAAACCGGAGCTGGAGCTCAAGGAATGGGTGACCCGGGATGCGCAGGGTTTGAATACCCGCGTCGAGGTCTCGGACTTGACCAAAAGCGTCGATCTGGACGGTAGTCTGTTCACCATCAAAGCGGTGGGCCGCCCCATCGGCAGCCCCCGATAATTCAGGGCGGTGTGGCTGTTCGGGCTCGTGGCAACTCCGGAGCTGGGGACAACCTGGGCAAAGGCGGTAACATTTTTGTGAGATTCAGCTCGGGCCTCTATTGAACTTATCTGGCTTGCGCTTAAGTCAAGCTGGTCAGGTGGTGTCACCCTGTATCGGTAGTGCCCCCCGTCTAGCCGAACGACGCCACCTGCGGTGCCGGCTTCCCTCCCGGCACCACGCGCGAAAGCGCTCTCGACGCCCAACCCCTCCCCCCGGGGTTGGGCGTTTTTCGTTGCTTTGCGGCTAATTTGATTAGTGGGCGGGTGCCGGTAGGTCAGCCGGTGTCTTGGTCCGGGGCAGCGCAGGCTGGTGGCGGCCCTTTCCGGCGAGGACGGCATCAACCTCGCGCAGCTCATCGGCGAGGCGCCACAGGCGGTGTGCGATGTTGACGACCAAATGCTCGGCGACGGCAGGATCGCTGGCCATCTGCGCACGCAACTCGTCGCGCAGGATGCGCAGCACCCGCACCTGCCCGCGCGCCACCACGGTCGAGCCGTGAATGGCCTCCACCAGCATGGCCGACTCGCCGAGGAGGGCTCCAGGCGGAATGGGCTCCAGCCGTGACTTGAGGTCGGGGCCGCTCACGCGCACGGCCTCGCCCGAGACGATGAGGATTGCCGCATCACCCTCGGTGTTCTCTTCGATGATCATGGCGCCTGGGGTGTAGACTACGTGCTCCGCTCTGCGCGCGATCTCGCCGAGCTGCGAGGGGTTCAAGCCTCGCAGAAGTGGCAATCGCGCCAGCATCCTGACAATGACATCCGCTGCCATCCTTAGCTTTCCCGCCCAGGTTGCTCTGGTTGTCGCCCAAGACTCCAGGTCCGCTGTACGCTGCGCATGGACACCACGCGAAGCGGCGGACGAGTTGGCGCAAATTCAAATGATTCGCCGAGATCGGTCTAGGGGCGGAATTGCGGTTGACGGTGTGAACAGGCGGGTTGTTCTGGAGGTGTGGCCTGGAGTTCGTTAGGGAACGAGCTTATAGCCGCCGGTCTCGGTTACCAGGAGCTCGGCATTGGAGGGATCTTTCTCGATCTTCTGGCGCAGCCGGTAGATGTGCGTCTCCAGCGTGTGGGTGGTGACCCCGGCATTGTAGCCCCAGACCTCGTGCAGGAGCGTTTCGCGCGATACGACCTTGTCGCCGGAGCGGTAAAGATACTTGAGGATCGAGGTCTCCTTCTCCGTGAGGCGGATCTTGATGCCCTTTTCATCGATCAAGAGCTTGGAGGCAGGCTTGAACGTATACTGCCCTATGGCAAAAACGGCGTCCTCGCTCTGCTCGTGCTGGCGCAACTGCGCGCGGATGCGCGCCAGCAGCACCGCAAACTTGAATGGCTTGGTGATGTAGTCATTGGCGCCCGCATCGAGACCAAGGATTTGATCAGCATCCGATACGTTGCCCGTCAGCATGACAATCGGCGTCTTGAAGCCGGTTTTGCGCAACAGCCTCACCGCCTCGCGGCCGTCCATGTCGGGGAGCGACACGTCGAAGACCACAAGGTCGTAGTGATCGGACTTCGCCAGTTCCATTCCCTTGGACGCGTTGCCTGCCGTCACCACTTCGAACTCGTCGTGGAGAACGAGCTGGTCCTTCAAGGTCTCACGGAGATCCTCGTCGTCATCCACGATGAGAATCTTGCGTGCTGTGGTCATGCTGGCGCGCTCCGATACGGATCCGGCTTCAAACCCTCGCGGTCGGGGCCCGGGCCCGCGGGGATCTGCTCAGGCGATGCCATTAGCACGGGTGCCGGGAAGCTCCAATGAAGACGCATACCTGCCGTCCACAGCTCGTCGCGCAACTCGTCGTGAGAGGCCTTTCAGCCGGGGCCAAGCGGGGCGTTCTGACCTGCGGCAACCTGCGCTTTCCCTGTGCAATCGGCCGGTCGGGGCGGCGGGCGGGAAAACGTGAGGGCGATGGGGCGACGCCGATCGGCCGCTTCGCACTGCGCGAGGCCTTCTATCGTCCCGATCGCCTGATGCGGCCGCGCACGCGTTTGCCTCTCGGGCCCCTGCGCCCCGTCGACGGCTGGTGTGATGACCCCGATGATCGCAACTACAACCGGCGGGTTCGCCATCCCTACCGGGCGAGCGCGGAGCGACTCTGGCGCACCGACCACCTCTACGATCTCATCGTCGTGATGGGGCACAACGATCGTCCGCGCGTGCGCGGGCGCGGCAGCGCCGTCTTCATCCATGTCGCCGGTCCCGGCCTGGCCCCGACCGCGGGTTGCATCGCTCTGCGCCGGACGGATCTCGTGCGGCTGTTCGCGCGGATGTCCCGCGATACGGTCATCACGATCATCGCCTAAAGCGTGGCCGGCTGGCCGGCGGCGGCGTGGCGCCTCAAAAAAACGGCCCGGTACGCATTGAGCGCCCGGGCCGAGTTTGGAGCACGCCTAGGGGAAGGCGCACGCTCGGGAGATGGTGACGGGCCGCGGCCGGAGCAATCCGGTCCGCGGCCCGTGTTCGTCTATTGTATGGACTCGCCGTGCAGGGCGACGTCGAGGCCCTCGATCTCGGCGGCTTCGCTGGCGCGAATGCCGATGATCACCTTGAGCACCATGAGGATCACGAACGTCGCGACGCCGCACCAGACGACCGTCGCCATGACGCCGTAGGCCTGGATCGGCACCTGCTTGAAGTTGCCCTCCAGCAGGCCGGCCGTGCCACCGATGGCCTCGACCGCAAAGACGCCGGTCAGGAGGGCGCCGATGATGCCGCCAACGGCGTGCACACCGAAGACGTCGAGGCTGTCGTCGTAGCCCAGCAGCTTCTTGAGACCCGTTGCGCAGATGTAGCAGCCGACGCCGGCGGCCGCGCCGATGACGAGGGCGCCCTTGGGATCGACGAAGCCCGACGCCGGCGTGATGGCGACGAGACCGGCGACCGCGCCCGAGATGACACCGAGCACGCTTGGCTTGCCATGCACGAGCCACTCCGAGAACATCCAGGCCAGTGCCGCCATTGCCGTAGCAATCTGAGTAACGGCCATGGCCATACCGGCAGAACCGCCCGCGGAGACAGCCGATCCGGCGTTGAACCCGAACCAGCCGACCCAGAGAAGGGAGGCGCCGACGACGCTCAGCGTCAAGTTGTGCGGGGCCATGTTCTCGGTACCGTAGCCGGTGCGCCGACCGAGCACCAAGCAAGCCACGAGGCCGGCGATACCGGCGTTGATGTGCACGACCGTGCCGCCGGCGAAGTCGAGCACGCCGGCGTTTGCAAGGAAGCCGCCGCCCCATACCCAATGGCAGATCGGGGCGTAGACGACGAGCAGCCAAATTCCCATGAAGAACATGAAGGCCGAGAACTTCATGCGGTCGACGAGGGCTCCGACGATGAGCACCGGCGTGATGATGGCAAATGTCATCTGGAAGGTCATGAACACCGACTCAGGGATGGTTCCCGAGAGCGTGTCCTTGCCCATGCCATTGAGCAGGAAGTGGCTCAGTCCGCCGATGTAAGGCTGATACTCGCCGCCGTCCTTGAAGGCGAGCGAGTAGCCCGCGACCATCCATAGGACGGTAATCAGGCAGGTGGCGGCGAAGCACTGCATCATCACGGAGAGCACGTTTTTCTTGCGCACCATGCCGCCGTAGAACAGGGCCAGGCCCGGGACGGTCATCATCAGCACGATTGCCGTGGAGGTAAGCATCCACGCCGTATCGCCGGTATCGAGCGTCGGTGCCGCATCTTGGGCCAAACTTGGTAGTGTGGACCCGAGATAAAGTGCCGCCGCGGCGCAACCCGACGCTGCGATTCTTTTCAGATAGTTGAATTTCATCGTGAGAACTCCCCTTCCCTTCCTGTCGACTTGAGCGTCATTCGGCCGAGTGGCCAAATCCATTCAGAGCGCGTTGTCGTCTGCCTCGCCGGTGCGAATGCGCACCGTGTGCTCGATTGGCGAAACAAAGATCTTTCCGTCACCTATCTGGCCGGTCTTGGCGGCGCGCTGAATGGCCTCGAGCGCCTTGTCGACTTGAGCTGAAGGGACGACGATCTCCATCTTGATCTTGGGCAAAAAGCTGACGGCATATTCCGCACCGCGGTAGATCTCCGTGTGTCCCTTCTGCCGGCCGTATCCTTTGACTTCCGTGACGGTCATGCCTTGCAAGCCAAGGTCGGTCAGCGCTGTGCGGACCTCCTCGAGCTTGAAGGGTTTGATGATTGCCGTGATCAACTTCATTCGAGCACCCCTCTCCCCATGTCCGCGGACAAATCAATGCTTGGGGCGCCAAAGCCCGCTAAGGCGATGGTCGCCGCCCTAGAACGGAGTCAAGAGGCGTGCCAATCTGGCGATGCTGAACCAACTCGTTGGATTCACTGAACAAAAGGTAAGCAAGGGTTCGCGGGCGCTTGCCGCAGAATAGACAAAATGCCCGTTGATTGGGCAAAGAAAAGAAATTGCCTATCAACTAGGCAATGGTCGAGCGGCGCAGCCGCATGAGGCCTTCCTGCGCCACGGAGGCGATCAGGCTTCCGTTGCGGGCGTAGATGGTCCCACGGCAGAAGCCGCGCGCGCCGGAGGCGCTGGGGCTGTCCTGGACGTAGAGCATCCACTCGTCGGCGCGGAACGGCCGGTGGTACCAAAGCGCGTGATCGAGGCTTGCCAGCTGCACGTCGGTGTCGAACAGCAGCTTTCCGTGAGCGATGAGCGCGGTATCGAGAAGGGTGAAGTCCGAGGCATAGGCGAGCACGGCTTGGTGCAAGACCGGATCGTCAGGCAAAGGCCCGCTGGCGCGGATCCAGATGTTCTGCACCGGCGTCTTTTTCTCGCGGCTGAGATAGCGCGAGACGTCGGCGATACGCATATCGATCGGGCGCTCGCGGTCCCAGTAGCGGCGCATGCTGTCGGGGAGCGCGTCGATCAGCTGCCCGATGAGGTCCTTGGGATTGGGCAGCGATTCGGGCGGTGGGACGTCGGGTAGCGGGCTTTGATGATCGAACCCCTCCTCCAGCTTGTGGAACGATGCGCTCATGGAGAAGATGGCACGCCCGTGCTGAATCGCCTTGACGCGCCGCGTGGTGAAGCTGCCGCCATCACGGATGCGCTCGACGTCGTAGATGATCGGCTCTGTCGGGTCGCCGGCAAGTAGGAAGTAGCCATGCAACGAATGGGCGGAGCGGGACGCCTCGACCGTGCGCGCCGCCGCCATCAGCGCCTGGGCCAGGACCTGGCCGCCATAGACCCGCTGCCAACCGTCGTTGCCGCGTGCGCCGCGGAAGAGGTTGTCCTCGAGCGGCTCTAGCGTGAGGGTTGCGACCAAATCTCTCAGCGCCGCATGGGGCGCGGTTGGGGCGGCGGAGTGGGCGGACTCGCTGGACATGGGGGCCTCGCGGGATCGTATTTCTGGTAGGCTCACGTACGGTCGCGTAATGGGAGCGCTCGGGCCGTGTGTGTCAACAAACAGGGCGCAAGCCCATATGGCCGGGTGACACATGCCGGATGAAGCTACAACGTCCCGCTGCGACGTCGTCATCTCGGGCGCAAGCTTCGCAGGGCTCGCGCTCGGCTGCGCCCTGAGCCACGCCCTGGGGCCCGACATCAGAATCGCGCTGATCGATCACAGCGCCGGGGCCGGCGCGGCGGCGCAACCCGACAGCCGCGCGTCCGCCCTCTCCGCTGGCTCCAAGCGCATGCTGGACGTGCTGGGCGTGTGGTCGTCCGTCGCCGTCGAGGCGCAGCCCGTCGCCAGCATCGAGATCACCGATTCGAGCCTCGAGGCTGGCGTTCGTCCCGTCCTCCTCACCTATGACAACACGACCGGCGCCGGCGAGCCGGCGACGTACATCGTGCCAAACAACGTGCTCAACCAGGCGCTCTGCACGGCCGTGAGCCGGGCCCCCTCCATTCAGCGCATCGCGCCCGCCGAGGCGCGCGACTTTGTGGTCGGCGAGACGGAGGTTCGCGTGCGGCTCGGAGACGGCACCGAGCTTGCCGCCTCGCTGCTCGTCTCCGCCGAGGGTCGAAACTCGCCGTTGCGCGAGGCGGCGGGCATCAAGGTCGTCGGCTGGGACTATCCGCAGATCGGCATCGTGACCACCGTGCGCCACGAGCGTCCGCACCACGCCTGCGCGGTGCAACACTTTCTCCCCGCCGGTCCGTTCGCCATTCTGCCGCTCAAGGGCAACCGTGCCTGCATCACCTGGACGGAGAACGCCAGCGAGGCGAGACGCATCCTCGCGCTCGATGACGCGGGATTTCTGGAGGAGGTGGACAAGCGCTTCGGAGGCAAGCTCGGCGCCGTCGCTCTCGACGGTCCGCGCCAGTCGTGGCCGCTCAAGATGCATCTGGCGCGCCGCTACGTGGGCCCGCGCTTTGCGCTCATCGGCGATGCTGCACATGGCGTGCATCCGCTGGCGGGTCAGGGCCTCAACTTGGCGTTCCGAGACGTCGCCGCGCTCACCGAGGCCGTCACGGACGCGGTCCGACTCGGGTTCGATCCGGGCGACGCGCAGGCTCTGTCGCGCTATGAACGCTGGCGGCGGTTCGACTCGGCGGTCTCGGCGGCAACCTTCGATGGGCTCAACCGCCTCTTCGCGAGCGATCTGACGCTGCTGCGATCGGGACGCGAGCTGGGCCTCGGGCTCGTCGACCGCATACCGGCGCTCAAACGGTTCTTTGTCGGCGAGGCCGCGGGCCTCACCGGTGAGCTGCCGCGCCTCCTCAAGGGCGAGGCCGTCTAGTGTGATGATCGAGAAATTCGCCGGGGACACTAGGTCGCGTCGTCCTCGGTCTCGCCGGGAACCGGCAGAACGACGACGACCCGTCCGCCGGCGACATCGACCACAGGGACGAAGGCCTCTGTGAAGGGGATCAACTCCGTCTGGTGCTTGCCCGCGAGGCGCAGTTCTAGGAGATCGCCGGCCCCGTAGTTCTCCACGGCGACGACCGCGCCGATTGTGCGTCCCTCACCATCCTCGGCGCGCAAGCCCACCAGGTCGGCGCGGTAGAACTCGCCCTCCTCAGGCGCGGGCAGGCGCGCGCGCTCCACGTATAGAGAGAGCCCTTTGAGGGCCTCCGCGCTCGAGCGATCCTCGACACCGGCAACGCGGGCGATCACGCCCTTCGGCGTGACGCGCAACGTTCTGACCTCGAGCCGGCGTGCACCGTCCTCCGTTTCGAGCGGGCCATAGGCGGCGATGTCTTGCGGCTCGTCGGCATAGCTATGGATCAGCACGTCGCCGCGAATGCCGTGGGCCGCGGCAATGCGGCCCAAGAGAATGCGGTGGTCTTTGTCGCTCATGGACACCCGTTGTGACACCCGATGCGCGGCGGGGCCGCTGGCTGGGGAGCGGCCCGAGATAGGTGAGCTGCACGCACACGGGCGCGCCCGCCACCTCGACGACCATCGTCGCGTTCGGCGCGGCGCGCTCGACTGCGCCGACGATATCGAGGACGGCCCCCGTCGGGCCAGCGGAAAAACCGGTGATCAACACGCCCTCGGGCGGCACGTCGAAGCGCAGATGCACCTTGTTGAGGCGGGCGTCGGCGTCGAACTCGCAGGAGCCTACGAACACCCCGCCCCATGGGTCGGACCCGAGGATCTTGCCGGCGCGCAGGACGGCAAGCGCACTGCCCTCGTCAGCCTCGCTGGACCGCGCCGCCGTGTAGTGCAAGTCATAGATGCCGTCTTTGAGCATGCCGGGGTTTCCCTCTGGCCGCAGCCCAGCCTAGGGGCGGGCCGGAGGGACGCAATCCCGGGTGCACGATATGGTTGAGTAGGGGTTTGTGTGCGTTTTTAGGTTGTATACTGACGACTTTTGGCAGCGCTGCCTCAAGCCGCCGGCTCGGCGGCCTCTGGCGCGGCTTCCGGCGCTGCCTCCGGGGCGGGGGCGGCCGCGGCCTCCTTGGCTTTCTCTTGCTTCTCGGCCCACGCGGCCTCGCGCTCCAGCCGCTTCTTCTTCGGCTTGGCCTTGTTGGGGTTGTTGGAGGCGGTGCGCTTCATCAGGCCCGCGGCGTCGAGAAAGCGGGCGACGCGGTCGGTCGGCTGGGCGCCGACGGACAGCCAGTGTTTGCACCGGTCGAGATCGAGCTTGACCCGGTTCTCATCATCCTTCTTGAGCATCGGGTTGAACGTCCCGATTTGCTCGATGTAGCGGCCATCACGAGGTGAGGTCGTGTTGGCCACGACGACGTAGTAGTAGGGCCGCTTCTTGGCGCCGCCGCGCGCCAGCCTGATTTTGACGGACATTTCTGGTCTTCCTTCGCTTTCGAGTTGATCTTGCTACTTCTTTTTTCCCGGTAGGCCGGGGAATTTCGTCGCGCCCCCCAATCCGGGCAGGCCGCTGCCGAGGCCTGGCAGCTTCCCCAGTCCAGAGAGCCCTTTGGGAATCTGTTCCTTGAGTTCCTGCGGGAGCTGTTCGAGCGCCCTAGGATCGAGCTTTCCAAGCTCGGCTTGCATGGCGGCCATCTCCGCCTCGCTCGGGGCCGCGCCTCCGCCTCCGCCCATGAGGCGGTTGAGCATGCCCTTGTTGCGCCCCATGCTCTTCATCATGTCCGCCATCTGCCGGTGCATCTTGATGAGGCGGTTGACGTCCTCGACCTTGGTGCCGGAACCGGCTGCGATGCGCCGCTTGCGCCGGGCATCGAGCACCTTGGGGTTGCGGCGCTCCTTTGGCGTCATCGAGGTGATGATGGCGTGCTGACGCTTGAGGATTCCATCGCTGAGATTGGCGTCGGCGATCTGCGATTTGATCTTGCCCATGCCGGGCATCATGCCGAGCACGCCCGACATGCCGCCAATCTTCTGCATCTGACTCAACTGCTCAGCCATGTCGTCGAGATCGAAGGCGCCCTTCTTCATCTTCTGGGCGATCTTCTGGGCCTTCTCCACGTCGATGGTCTGCGCGGCCTTCTCAACCAGCGAGACAACGTCGCCCATGCCGAGGATGCGCGAGGCGACGCGTGCCGGGTGGAAGTCCTCCAGCGCGTCCCACTTCTCGCCGACGCCCAACAGCTTGATGGGCTTGCCGGTGACGGCCCGCATGGAGAGCGCGGCACCGCCGCGCGCATCGCCGTCGGCGCGCGTGAGCACGATTCCGGTGATGCCGATGCGGGAATCGAACGCCTTGGCGACGTTGACGGCGTCCTGGCCGGTCAGGCTGTCGGCGACGAGCAGGGTCTCGTGCGGGTGGGCGATATCGCGGATGTCTGCCGTCTCTGCCATCAGGGCTTCATCGATGTGGATGCGGCCCGCGGTGTCGAGCATGACCACGTCGTAGCCGCCGAGGCGGGCGGCATCGAGCGCGCGGCGCGCGATCTGCTGCGGCGTCTGGCCGGCGATGACGGGGAGCGTGTCGACGGCGGTCTGCTCGCCGAGCACGCGCAGCTGCTCCTGGGCTGCCGGCCGGCGCGTATCGAGCGAGGCCATCAGCACTTTCTTCTTATCGCGATCGGCAAGTCGCTTGGCGATTTTGGCCGTGGTCGTCGTTTTGCCCGAGCCCTGCAGGCCGACCAGCATGATGGCGACCGGCGGGGCCGCGTGGAGATCGATGGGGACCGCGTCCGAGCCCAACATGGCGACGAGCTCGTCGTGCACAATCTTCACGACCATCTGGCCGGGCGTCACGGAGCGCACGACGTCCTGGCCGACCGCCTTTGCCTTGACCGCGTCGGTGAAGCCCTTGACGACGTCGAGCGCCACGTCGGCCTCGAGCAGGGCGCGCCGCACCTCGCGCATCGCCTCGCCGACGTCGCTCTCAGAGAGCGCGCCGCGCCGCGTCAGCTTGTCGAGGACGCCAGAGAGGCGGTCTGACAGCGATTGAAACATGCGTACCTACGTCCGCTCGCACAAAACGAAAACGCACCCGCGGGCGCAACGCGCTGGCGGGTGGTGACCCCCCTGCCTTCCGGATCGCTCCACTGGCAGGGCGGCGGCTCTGGTGTCAGAACCGTCTTGAGTGGCGCGGACAATGCCTCTAAGGCGCCCGCGCTGTCAACCTGGCCGGATTACCGGCCTCGCGTCCGTTGCCGGCGGCGGGTTTGGCGCTTCCATTGACGGACGATACGGCCGACGCGGCGCAGAGCGCGCCGCTCCGGCGGCGTCAGGCAGATGCAGCCGGGGCAGCGGCAGGGGCGTGGCGCGACGAAGGACAGCTCGAGGAGCCGGCGGCTCGATTTGGACAGAGGGGTAGGCATGGTGTGGCCTCGAAGTTGGGAACGCACTATGCCGCGCGAGTTGGAACCTGCAAATGACGCCGGTCAAGGCAGGCAGTCGGTGCGTCCACTCCCAAACGCGCCAAGGGTGCCATTCGTTCGGGCATGGCCCTCAGGGGTGAGGCGCTTCCGACGGCCCCACAAGAGGCGGCGAGAAGTCCGGGCAGTTGCAAAAAGTTCACGCGTTTAGTGCTTCGATACCAGCTCCAGCTCGCCGAATCCGGAGCATTTGCCGATGTCCCAAAGCTTCGTGAGCGTTCTCGCCTACGCGCTCATACCCTCCATAGGCATCCTCGCCGGCAGCGTGATCTCCGTTGCAGCAGCGCCCGCGGCGAGGATGATCAGTGCGTTCCAGCATTTTGCTGCCGGCGTTGTGTTCGCCGCCGTGGCAGTCGAGCTGCTGCCACAGCTAGAAAGCCTGGCCTCGCCGATTTCGATGGTGATCGGATTCTGCCTCGGGGTCGCCGCGATGTTCGCCACCAAGGCGCTGTTTGCGAACATTGGCATTATCGTTCCGGTGGCGATCGATCTTTTTATCGATGGCGTGCTGATTGCGATCGGTTTCGCGGCCGGCGTGAAGGGCGGCATAGTTCTGCTGCTCGGCCTAACCCTGGAAACCGTTTCGCTGGGACTGTCGTCGGCTCCCGCCCTCGCGCGCTCCGGCATGCCGGGTTCGCGGGTGGTTTTCTGGATGGGAGCGGGTGGCATCGTTGTTCTTCTGGGGGCAGCAGTCGGCTACGCCGTCGTAGGATTGTCGGGGAGCTTCCTCGCTGGAATTCTCGGTTTCGGCGTTGCGTCGCTGCTTTACCTGGTGACCGAGGAGTTGCTGGCCGAGGCACACGAGGTGCCGGAGACGCCCCTCATCGCCTCGACGTTCTTTGCCGGGTTCCTGCTGCCGCTCGTCATGGCGGCTTTCGAGTGAAATTATGGTCGCGCGCCGGCTCGCCTACTTCGCCGGTGTGATGCGCAGCACCTCACCTGAGTCGTCGGTGAGCACCCAGAGCGCCCCGTCGGGGCCGGAGCGCACGTCGCGGATGCGTTTGCCCTCATCGCCCAAAAGCTCCTCGGCGGCCACCACATCGTCGCCGTCGAAGATGAGCCGCTCGATGTGTTGGCCGGCGAGTCCGCCCACGAAGGCGTTGCCCTTCCAGTCGGGAAAGAGATCGCCTTCGTAGAAGGCGAGCCCGGACGTGGCGATCGACGGCACCCAGTAGTAGACAGGCTGCTCCATGCCTTCCTTGGCCGTGATGCCCTCGCCGATCTTCTCACCACTGTAGTCGATGCCGTAGGTGATAATGGGCCAACCGTAGTTCTTGCCCTTCTCGGGACGATTGAGCTCATCGCCGCCGCGGGCGCCGTGTTCGACAATGTAGAGCTGCCCCGTCTCCGGGCGCAGGGCCGCACCTTGCATATTGCGGTGGCCAATGGACCAGACCTCCGGCGCCCAGCCCGGAAGCTTGGGATTGTCGTCGGGAATGGTGCCGTCGGGATTGATGCGGATGACCTTGCCGAGGTCGTTGCCCGGGTTCTGCGCTTGCTGGCGTCCGAAGTTGCGCTCGCCCGTGGTGATGAAGAGCGTGCCGTCGCGGGCCCAAACGAGCCGCGAACCGAAATGATAGGGACTCTTGAACGCTGGCTCCTGCCGGAAGATGACCTTCACGTCCTCGAGCTTGCCGCCGTCCTTGTCCAGAACGAGCTTGGCGCGCGCCACGCTAGTGCCGTTCTTTCCCTCAGCCCGCGGCTCGCCATAGGAGAAGTAGATCGTTCCGCTGGTTTCGAAATCCGGCGCGAGCAGCACGTCGAGCAGGCCGCCCTGACCCACCGCCGCCACCTCCGGCACGCCGGCGATGGGCTCGGACAGCTTTCCGTCCTTGGAGACGAGCCGCATGCGGCCTGGGCGCTCGGTCACGAGCAGGCGCCCGTCGGGCAGAAACTGCAGGCCCCAAGGGTGATCGAGGCCGTCGGCGAAGGTCTTCACCTTGATTTTGCTCGCCTTGGCAGGGGCCGGTGCGTCGGTGATCACCGCCGCAGCGGGCCCCGCTGCAAGAATAAGCGTCCCGGCGAGGGCGGCGCCCGCGATCCGTTGGGAATATTTCAGCATTAAGGGCGAACCTCTGTTCGATTGTCTTTTGGGGCTCTGGCGCCATATATGGGCTGATGAATGGTTCCGCCACCATCCCCTTCCGCAAGATGAACGGGCTCGGCAACGATTTCGTGGTGCTCGATGCGCGCGCGCGCTCTCTCCAACTGACACCCGACGAGGTCCGCCGCATCAGCGATCGATCACGCGGCACCGGCTGCGATCAGGTCATCGTGCTTGAGCCTTCGAGCAAGGCCGACGTGTTCATGCGCATTTTTAATGCGGACGGGTCCGAGGTCGGGGCCTGCGGGAACGCCGCGCGCTGCGTCGCGCTCTTGGTGGTGCAAGCGACCGGCCGGCCCGAGGTCACGATCGAGACGAGCGCGGGGCTGCTGCGCGCCGAGGTGGAAAGCGCGGATCGCATCACCATCGATATGGGCGAGCCGCGGTTTGCCTGGGACGAAATCCCGCTCGCGGAGCCATTCCACGATACGACCGGCATCGAGCTGCAGATCGGGCCGATCGACGCCCCCGTCCTGCATTCGCCTTCGGTCGTCAACGTCGGCAATCCGCACGCGATCTTCTGGGTTGAAAACGTCGATGCCCACGATCTCGGCCGCCTCGGCCCGCTTCTAGAGAGCCACCCGGTCTTTCCCGAGCGCGCCAACATCTCGCTTGCCCAGGTCACCTCGCGCGAAGGGCTGCGCCTAAGGACTTGGGAGCGGGGCGCCGGCCTTACCAAGGCGTGCGGCACGGCGGCCTGTGCGGCAGCCGTTGCCGCAGCACGCAAAAAGCTCACCGGGCGCCAAGTGAGCGTGGAGCTGCTCGGCGGTCGGCTCTTTATCAATTGGACAACGGACGGCCATATCTTGATGTGCGGCCCAGCCGAGCTCGAGTTCGAGGGGACGCTGGAGGGTGAGACTCTGTCGCGTGCGCCAGCCTAGCGGCCGCCCAAGTTGTCGAGTATGACCGGCCCACAGAATTCGGGCGAGACATCGCCGGACCGCAAGGCTTCCCAAATGCGGCCGAGGGTGTCTTGTTCGTTCTTATGAGGATCTGGCCCGCTGGCCGCATGATGTTAAGGAAAGAATGGCCGACCCTCTCATCATAACGCTCGGCTGTCGGCTCAATGCCTATGAGTCGGAGGTGATGCGCAAGAACGCGGCCGAGGCCGGCTTGAACGATGCCGTCATCGTCAACACGTGCGCGGTGACTGCCGAGGCGGTGCGCCAGGCGACGCAGACGATCCGCAAGTTGCGTCGCGAGCACGCCGACGCCCGCATCATCGTGACCGGCTGTGCGGCGCAGGTGGAGCCGGAGCGCTTTTCAGCCCTCGCCGAGGTCGACCACGTCATCGGCAACGCCGAGAAGCTAAGGGCGGAAACGTTTCGCGGATTGTCGACGGCAGGCTCGGAGCGGGTGCAGGTCAACGACATCATGAGCGTGCGCGAGACTGCCGGTCATCTCATCGACGGCTTCGGCGCACGCGCGCGCGCCTACGTGCAGGTGCAAAACGGCTGCGATCATCGCTGCACCTTCTGCATTATTCCCTTCGGTCGAGGACCGTCGCGGTCGGTGCCGGCCGGCGAGGTCGTCGCCCAAATCCGCCGCCTGGTGGAGAGCGGCTGCCACGAGGTCGTGCTGACGGGCGTGGACATCACCGCCTACGGTGAGGGCCTGCCAGGATCGATGACGCTCGGGGCGCTGGTGCGTCAAATCCTGAAGCACGTGCCCGAGCTGGAGCGGCTGCGGCTTTCCTCCATTGATCAGGTGGAGGCGGACGAGCACCTCATGCGTGCGATTGCCGAGGAGGAGCGCCTGATGCCGCACCTGCATCTTTCCATGCAGGCAGGCGACGACATGGTCTTGAAGCGGATGAAGCGACGTCACAGCCGCGCCGATGCGGTGCGGTTCTGCGACGACGTGCGCCGGTTGCGCCCCGATGTGGTGTTCGGCGCCGATCTCATCGCGGGCTTCCCGACCGAGACCGACGAGATGTTCACAAATTCATTGAGCGTCGTCGACGCATGCGGCCTGACCTATCTGCACGTGTTCCCCTATTCGGCCCGCGCTGGCACGCCGGCTGCGCGCATGCCGCAAGTGGCGCGTTCCGTCGTCAAGGAGCGGGCGGCGCGTCTCAGGGAGAAGGGCGCCGGCGCACTGTCGCGATTCCTCGCCGCGCAGGCCGGCTCGGAGGTCGAGGTCCTGATGGAACGCGACGGCGTCGGGCGCACGCGCCACTATGCAGAAATCCGTCTGCCTGCCGCGGTGGGATCCGGAGCGCTTCTGCGCGCCAGAGTCGACGGGCACGACGGCACGCGGCTTTCCGGCGAGGTGTTGGCGTGAGCGAGCGCGGCACCAAGGTTCAAAGGCCTCACGGCGGGCTGTGGGGCGCAAAGCCCGCAGGCGAGCCGGCTCCGCCGGCGTCGACTGCCAGACCCGGCGGCTGGTTCGGCCGGCTCACGAAGGGGCTCGGCAAGACCTCGACCAAGCTCTCCGACGGCATTACGGGGCTCTTCACGAAGCGCAAGCTGGGCGAGGACACGCTCGCCGATCTCGAGGACGTCCTGATCGAAGCCGACCTGGGGCTCGAAACGGCCGAGCGCATCATCGCCACGCTCGGCAAGGGCCGCTACGACAAGGGCATCGAGGCCGAGGACGTGCGCGTCGTCTTGAAGGCCGAGGTCGCGCGCGCTCTGGCGCCCGTCGCCCAGCCCCTTGTGATCGACGCCGCCCACAAGCCGCATGTCATCCTGGTCATCGGCGTCAACGGCACGGGCAAGACGACGACCATCGGCAAGCTTGCCGCGCAGCTCTCGCACGAGGGCAAGACGGTGATGCTCGCCGCCGGCGATACGTTCCGCGCCGCGGCCATCGATCAGCTCAAGATCTGGGGCGAGCGCACGGGCGCAACCGTCGTCTCCGGCGAGGTTGGAGCGGACGCGGCGGGGCTTGCCTACGACGCGCTCACGCAAGCGCGCGCCGGCGCCGCCGACGTTCTGCTCGTCGATACCGCTGGGCGGCTGCAGAACAAGGAAGGGCTCATGGAGGAGCTCGCAAAAGTCATCCGCGTGTTGCGCAAGGTCGATCCGACGGCGCCTCACGACGTGCTGTTGGTGCTCGATGCGACGACCGGCCAGAATGCGCTGGCGCAGGTGGACGTCTTTCGCGAGCGCGCCGGCGTCACCGGCCTCATCATGACCAAGCTCGACGGCACGGCGCGAGGGGGGATTCTGGTGGCGATCTCGGCAAAACATGGCCTGCCGGTCCGCGCGATCGGCGTCGGCGAAGGGGTCGACGACCTGCAGCCGTTCGATCCAGCGGAATTTGCACAAGCCATTGCGGGCGGCTAGCCAATAGGGGAAGTCGGCTCGAATGGGTGAAAATCAACAAATGTTAACGGTGGAAGGGTGATCTCGAGTACATGAGCGCATTAAAGCGATTTATGCCTTTCAACCTCGAGCAGACGGTGAACATCGCGAGCGAGTTCGGCCCACTCGTGTTGATGTTCCTTGTCAATGCGATGTACGGCATTGCGGCGGGCACCTGGGCACTCATCATCTCCACCGTGGTGGCGATCGTGGCGATGTTGATCGTCCTGCGCCGTTTGCCCGTCTTTCCGCTGATCGCCTCCACCGTGACCGTGGTGTTCGGCGGCCTCACGATCATAACCCACGACGCCATGTGGGTGCAGATCAAGGTGACGATCTTCAATGCAATGTTTGCGGCGTTCCTGTTTGGCGGGCTGTGGCTCGATAGAAACTTCTTCAAGTATGTTTTCGAGAAGACGTTTCACTACACCAAGGAAGGTTGGGACAAGTTCACGTGGAGCTTCGCGTGGTTCTTCGTCTTCACGGCCTTCGCCAACGAGTTTGTGCGTCTGACGTTCAAGGACGAGCAAATATACAACGTCCTGAGCTTGGAGATGGACGGCGTCGGGATCTGGATTGCGTTCAAGGTTGCGCTCATTATGCCGCTGTCGGCGTTCTACGCCTGGTACTTGACGCGCATCATGCAGCGCTACCGTATCCCCGATGAGAAGCCGGTGGCGCTGCCGGCACCCACGCCAAGAACGCCCACGGTCAAGATGGCCGGTGCGCCGTGCTCCGGCACTGCGCAGGTCAAATCGGTTCCCGTCGAAGGCAAACCGGCGCGTTCGGGATCGCCGGAAGTCAAGCTCGGTTAGGACAACCAAGAGTTCGCAAGGGGGCGAGGAGCGAGATGGCAAACGAGGCAAGCACAAAACCGGCCGAGACACCGTCAGCCGGTGCTCAGATCCTGAAGCTCCTCGTCGAGGTCGGGCCGCTGGTGGTATTCTTTCTGGTAAACGCGCGCGCGGGCATCTTCTGGGGAACCGGCACCTTCATGGTGGCGACGATGGTCTCGCTCGCAGCGTCCCGCATTCTGTTCGGGCGCATCCCCGTCATGCCGCTGGTGACCGGCGTCTGCGTCATGGTGTTCGGCGGGCTGACGCTGTGGTTGCAGGACGAGCACTTCATCAAGATCAAGCCGACCATCGTGAATTCGCTTTTTGCGGGCGCGTTGTTCATCGGGCTTTTCTACGGGCAATCACTGTTGCGGATCGTGTTCGGGGAGGTGTTCCGGCTGACCGAGGAAGGCTGGCGCAAGCTGACGCTGCGCTGGGCCTGCTTCTTCGTTTTCCTCGCCGTGCTGAATGAGATCGTATGGCGGTCGTTCTCGACCGACGTCTGGGTGAGCTTCAAGGTGTTCGGCATCATGCCGCTGACGATGGCGTTCGCCGTCGCCCAGATCGGGCTCTTGCGGCAGTACGAATTGCCTAGCGAGTGAGCCGATCGTTCGACAGATAGTCGTTATACGGAAACTCAGTCATCCAAGTATTACGCGACAATATCTTGCGAATTGTTGGCGCCAAGAGTTGTTTTTCTCTAGACGAGCGATGAAAACTGGTATTTTCTCCAAATCGAACCGTAACCTTTTCCTCTCCGGCAAAGGTGAGGCCCGGGGGGTCGATGCGTCGTCCATTAGAGCCACGCTTCGATCGGGTCCTACCTTACCTTCACCAATGACAATCATGGCACGGCACAGGGCACGCGACATGACGGTCGGAAGGCTGGAACGTTCTCCGATTCACTTGCTGCATCGGGCCGGCCAGTGTGCCAGCGATATCTTTCAGGGAGAGATGGGGGAGGAGGATCTCACGCCGCGCCAATACGCGGTGCTGGTGGCGGTTTCCCAAAATGAGGGCGTGAGTCAGACCCATCTCGTCGAGAAGACGGGTGTGGACCGCTCGACCCTGGCCGATATCGTGCGGCGCATGTTGAAAAAGGGTTTGCTGCAGCGACGGCGCACCAAGGACGATGCGCGTGCCTATGCGGTCAAGCTCACCGAGGAGGGCTGGCGCGTGCTGAAGGCCGCCGACCCGCTCGCCAGGCGGGTGGACGACAAGATCCTCGCCGCACTTCCAACCCAGCAGCGCGAGCGCTTCCTACAGGACTTGAGCGCAATCGTCCTGGCGCTCGGCAGCATGCAGGCCAAGAAGGACTACGCCGAGAAGGATTGAGTCGCCGCGGCCTTCAGATGTCCCTTAGGCAGCGTTGGGCAGGAGCTTGCGGTTGATGATCGTCTCGGCGATCTGCACCGTGTTGAGCGCGGCTCCCTTCAAGAGATTGTCCGCTACGATCCAAAGCGCCAGACCGTTCTCCACGGTCGCGTCTTCGCGGATGCGCGACACATAGGTCGCGAACTCGCCGGCAGCCTCCACCGGCGTCACGTAGCCCCCCTCCTCGGGTTTGTCGACGACCATGACGCCGGGAGCGGTCCGCAAGATCTCGCGCGCTTCCTTGGCGCTGAGCGGCTTCTTGAGCTCGATGTTGACCGATTCTGAGTGGCCGACGAATACCGGAACGCGCACGCAGGTCGCCGTCAGCTTGATACGGGGGTCGAGAATTTTCTTGGTCTCGACCAGCATCTTCCATTCCTCTTTCGTGTAGCCGTCCTCCATGAAGACGTCGATGTGGGGAATGCAGTTGAAGGCGATCTGCTTCGCGAACTTTTGCGGCGCGACCTCGGTGCCTGGCACGTACATGCTCTTGGTTTGGCTCCACAGCTCGTCCATCGCCTCCTTGCCGGCGCCGGATACAGACTGATAGGTCGAGACGACGACGCGGCTGATCCCGGCCGCATCGTGTAGCGGCTTCAGCACGACGACGAGCTGCGCGGTGGAGCAGTTCGGGTTGGCGATGATGTTCTTCTTGGTGTAGCCCTTGACCGCGTCGGCATTGACCTCAGGCACGATCAGCGGCACGTCCTGGTCGTAGCGCCAGGCCGACGAGTTGTCGATGACGATCGCGCCTGCAGCACCGATCTTCGGCGACCATTCCTTGGAGACGGTCGAGCCCGCCGACATGAGACAGAAGTCGACCTTCGAGAAATCGAACTGCTCGAGGTTGTGGCATTTTAGCGTTTTCTCGCCGAACGACACCTCGACGCCCTGTGAGCGCCGGGAGGCGACCGCAAAGACCTCGTCGGCCGGAAACTTGCGCTCGGCCAGAACGTTCAGCATCTCCCGGCCCACGTTGCCCGTGGCGCCGACAATGGCAACCTTATAGCCCATCGCTAAACCCTATCGCTTCTGCGGGCGATCACTTACGCGCGGCGGCGCCGGGTTGCAAGGCCTGCCGGGTGCATTGCCGGTCGGGACAAGCTCAGGCAGCGAGCTTGGAGAGCTCCTCGACGATTGCAGCGCCCATCTCGGCCGTGGCCACCTGGCGCATGCCGGGCTGCATGATGTCGGCCGTTCTGAGGCCTGCGGCCAACGCTCCGGCGATGGCCTGGTCGAGCAAATCGGCCTCCTTGGCCCGGTCGAAGGAGTAGCGCAGCGCCATGCCGAAGGAGGCGATGGTGGCGATCGGGTTGGCGAGCCCCTTGCCGGCGATGTCGGGCGCCGAGCCGTGCACCGGCTCGTAGAGGGCTTTGCGCTTGCCGGACTTGGGGTCGGACGCGCCGAGCGAGGCCGAGGGCAGCATGCCGAGCGAGCCCGTCGTCATGGCGGCCTCGTCGGAGAGCACATCGCCGAACAGGTTGTCGGTCACGATGACGTCGAATTGCTTGGGGTTGCGCACGAGCTGCATGGCGCAGTTGTCGGCGAGGATGTGATTGAGCTCGACTTCGGGCGCATAGGCCTTGTGCGTCGCCGTCACCACCTCGTTCCACAGCACGCCCGTGCGCATGACGTTGCGCTTCTCCGCCGAGTGCACCTTGTTTGAGCGCTTGCGCGCCAGGTCGAAGGCCACACGCGCGATGCGCTCGATCTCGTGCGTGGTGTAGACCTGGGTGTCGACCGCGCGCTGCTGGCCATCCTCCAGCGTGACGATCTCCTTGGGCTCGCCGAAATAGACGCCCCCCGTCAGCTCGCGCACGATCATGATGTCGAGCCCTTCGACGAGCTCGCGCTTCAGCGAGGAGGCATCGGCAAGGGCCGGGTAGCAGATGGCGGGGCGCAAGTTGGCGAAGAGGCCCAGCTCCTTGCGCAAGCGCAACAGGCCCGCCTCGGGCCGCACCTCGTAAGGCACGCCGTCCCACTTGGGGCCGCCCACGGCGCCGAAGATCACCGCGTCGGCTTTTTGCGCTTTTTGCATGGCCGCGTCGCTGATCGCCACGCCATGCTTGTCGAAGGCGGCACCTCCGACGAGATCCGTCTCGATCTCGAACTTGGCGCCCTTGGCGGTCTTGTTGAAGAAGGCGATGACGCGCTCGACCTCGGCGATGGTCTCGATGCCGATCCCGTCGCCGGGCAGCAGAAGCAAGTGATGCGTGGTCATGACGTGGGCGGTCTCGCGTTGGGTTCGGGGCGCGGTAGTGCTACCCGTCCGACCCTCCGGGGGCAAGCAAAAGGCTCAACCGATGAAGGGAACGGCGTAGGCGAGGGTGAAGCCGTTGAGCGTCAATATCGTGCCAAAGCTCGCCAGGAGAATGCTCATGACCAGCAGGCTCGTGCCGCCGGTGATGATGGACACCGATGCCAGCACGATGGCGATTTGCAAGAGCGCCTGACCATAGTCGAAGTAGGGATCCTTGCGCATGGCGCGGTCGCGCTGCGCCTCGAGCGTCTTGCCCTTGACCAAAAGCTCTTTGAGCCCCTCGCCGGTGTCGGGCTCGGAGGAGAGGCGCGCCTCGTAGGCCTGGTAGCCTTTGAGCTTGTCTGCGATCGCGGCGCGGGCGCCATCGGAGAGATCGGGCTCGGTCGCCAGCCGCAGCTCCAGAGTGTCGATCTGCAGGCGAATGTCGTTGCGGCGGATGTTCTTTGCCTGGAAGAAGGCCCAGGCATTTGCCGCTTCGATGTTGCGCGCGGTCGCGTCTTTGGTCGCGTTCCCGCCGCCGACGCTGCTGATGGCGAGGCCGACGGCCAGAATGCCGATGTAGACGGCGATCAGCCGGTCGCGGTGCTTGGTGGTGCTCTCCTCGACCGTATCGATGAGATCCTTGAAGGCCATGGCATATCCCCCTCACACGACGTCCTCCGGAGGCGCATCGAGGCTCCGGGTGGGCAGCAAGTCCTTGCGCTCGAGAACAGTGCCGTCTGGCGAGAGCTGGTAGACGATCGGAGCTCCGGTCGCGAACTCGCGGTTGAGGATCTCTTCTTCGCTCAGTCCCTCCAGCGTCATGATGAGTGCCCGCAAGGAGTTCCCGTGCGCCGAGACGATCACGGTCTTGCCTGCCTTAAGCTCGGCCCAGATCTCCTCTTTATAGTAAGGTATCACGCGATCTGCCGTATCCCTGAGACTTTCTCCGCCCGGCGGGGGCACGTCATAGCTGCGCCGCCAGAGCTCAACTTGCTCCTCGCCCCACCGCTCCCGCGCCTCGTCCTTGTTGAGCCCGCAGAGGTCGCCGTAGTGGCGCTCATTCAAGGCCTCGCTGTAACGTATCTCGATCTTGGATTGACCGAGCTCCGACAAGATGATGTCGAGCGTGCGCTGCGCCCGCTTCAGGCGGCTCGTGAATGCAATGTCGAAGACGAGGCCTTCCGCTTTCAGCAGACGGCCGGCGACGAGGGCCTCGATCAGGCCCTTTTCCGACAAGTCCGGGTTGTGCCATCCGGTGAACAGATTGCGGCGGTTCCACTCACTTTCGCCGTGCCGCACGAGCACCAGAGTGTGATTGTGATGGTTTGTCGGCGCCACGCGACCGGTCCCCAACTCCTAGAGCCCCAGCACGTCGGACATCGAATAGAGTCCCGGCGCCTTCCCGCGGCCCCAGAGCACCGCCTTGACGGCGCCGCGCGCGAAGATGCTGCGATCGCCGGCGAGATGCGCAAGCTCGATGCGCTCGCCGGGGCCGGCGAGGATGACCCTGTGCTCCCCGACGACGCTGCCACCGCGCAGGCTCGAAAAACCGATGTCGCCGCGCCGCCTTGGGCCCGTGATGCCGTCACGGCCTCTGATTGCGTGCGCGTCGAGGGCGATGCCGCGTCCCTGTGCCGCGGCGGCGCCGAGCATGAGTGCGGTGCCGGAGGGTGCATCGACCTTGTCTCGGTGATGCATTTCCACGATCTCGATGTCGTAGTCGGCGTCCAGGGCCTCGGCGACGCGGCGGGTGATGGCGGCGAGCAGATTGACGCCGAGGCTCATATTGCCGGCCTTGATGATGGGCGCGTGACGGGCTGCGGCGGCAATTTGCGCTTCGTCAGCTTCCGTCAGGCCCGTCGTTCCGATCACGTGGACGACGCGGCCGCTGGCGGCGAGGCCTGCAAACTCGACGGTGGCCTTCGGCGTCGTGAAATCGAGAATTCCGTCGGATTTGGCGATGATCTCCAATGGATCGGCACCGACCGCAATGCCGAGCGCGCCGATCCCGGCAAGCGTTCCGACGTCGGCGCCGATGAGGGGCGAGTCGGGTCGCTCGGCGGCGCCTGAGATCGCGCAACCCTGTGTCTGTTGGACCGCGCGAACGAGCTCTTGGCCCATGCGGCCGGCAACGCCCATTACGGCGATCTTCATCGGATAACCTCGGCTTTGAACGATGGAGGTGCGCCGCGGTATAGCAACGCACCTGGAGAAGAGGAAGGGCGGCGGTGGCCACCCTCTGTGCGGCTTGTTTTCTACCGCAACTGCGAAGCGGGGTAGCTGTCGACGGGTTGCAGCCGCGAGCCAGGCGTTCTCGCGCTGCCATGTCGCTCAAGTGTGTTTCTTGAGAAGCTTCGCGTCGAGGTCAAGCGATGGGTTGTCCCACCGCGGCATCAATCCCAAGAGAATGCGATCTTCTTGAGCTTCCTGCCGCCGAAACGCTCGAAGCCGAACCCGATGGGGCGGCCGCCGCGGCCCCAGTAGAACTCGGTGGCTGCGGTGTTGTCGGCAAGCGCCCAAACGATGAGACCGCAAAGCTGACGTGTATCGAGCTGGTGGCGGCACGCTTCAAAAAGACGCTCGCCGAAGCCGAGGCCCTGATGGGTCGGCGTCACGTAAAGCTCGTATATCTCCCCCTCGTGCTCCCCGCGCACGCGGGCCGCGCCGAGCGTCGCATAGCCTGCCACGCTGCCCGCAACCTGCAGCACCAGAACGCCATTTCCAGATTTTATGGTCGTGCGCCACCACTCAGGCCCACGGCGGCGGATCATGCTGTCGAGATGCAAATGGGGAATGATGCCGAGGTACGCCTGACTCCAGCTAAGACGGAACACCTCGCTGAGCGCAGGCGCGTCCGTAAGGTTGCCGCGACGGATCTCACAACGTGAACTCTCACCCAGCATCCGCGACCTCGGTATGCGGCTCGCCACCTTACGCGTTTCATTCCGATTTTGGGGGTAACAGTTTGCTGAAAGTAGGGCTACAGGAATCTCAAAGGGCCCGGGATCAGCTCCCAGGGCCCTTCTTGTGTGCGGCGATGCAACTAGCAAAGGCTATCCTCTAGAGGAGAAGTCTCAGCCGGCGCTCTTGATCTGGTCGAAGGTCTTGGTGGCGGCGGCATTCATGCTTTCCAGCGTCTGCCGGCCGATCTTGTTCGACAGCTCGAAGAACTCTTTGGTCTGCGCGCTCGCAGTTGCGAGCTGCTGCTGGACGAAAGTGGCTTGAAGTCGCGCCATCTCCGGCACCGTCTTGGCCTTGGCCATCGCCTCGGCCGCATCGAAAGCGGCTTCCGCGTTGGTGCTCGCGTTGTGGAGCATTTTCTCGCCGAAGGTTTTGGCACCTGCCTGAGCGGCGAGCATGATCTCCTGCATGGCCTTGACGCCATCCTGGGCGGCCGCGCTCATTTTCGTATAGGCCTCGCGCGACTTGGCGACACTGTCCTCGGCAAACGCCTGGACGTTCTCGGGAATGCGCGCCTCTTTGGCCGCAGCCATCATGTCCTGTGCCTGACGGGTGAATTGGTCGTTCATGGGGGTCTCCAATTTGCTTTGGTATGGGCCGACAATTGACGCGGGCAGCGCATAAGCATCGAGCAGGTTGCATTAGCAAGCACCCGCGAACCTTACGCATTTCTATATAGCTCGAATTTTTGTGCATTGCAACATCAAAAATTGCTGCGGTGCAACAAAGGCCAAGTTCTCCGTTTTCGGCGCCTCCCCGCGTTCGCCTCAAAACATGCGGAAAACCCGCACCGGGCGCTTTGACGGATCGCAACTACAGATGTGGAAATCTGTCGCGGTAGCCCATGGCCGAGCGGTCAAAAAGGATATCCGTGGGTCGCAGCGGGCGGGCGAGCGCCAGTCCCTCCATGGACCGGCACCGCGACAAGGCGACATAGGCCTGCCCATGGGCGAACGTCCCGCGGCCAAGGTCGATGTAGACGCGGTCGAGTGTGAGGCCTTGCGACTTGTGGATGGTGAGCGCCCAAGCAAGGCGCAGCGGGAATTGGCGGAAGGTGCCGGTGACGTTCTCCACGATCTTCTCGGCGGCCTGGTCGAAGGCGTAGCGGCGCGCCTCCCACGAGACGGGCTCGATCTCGTGGTCCTTGCCGTCGATCTCGATCCAGACCCGCTTCGGCTCCAATCGCGAGATGCGCGCGACCGTGCCGTTCACCCATCGCTTGTCGGGGTCGTTGCGCAGGAGGATGACCTTGGCGCCGGCCTTGAGAAGCAAGGTGGCGTCCGTCGGGTGCGCGGTTGCGCTGAACTCGCCGGAGATTCCGGCCTCATAGGGTCTCACGTCGCCGGGCAGCGCCTCCAGATACGCCATGTTGATGCGCTGGGCGGCGGCATTGGTCGGCGTGAGGATGACAAAAGAATCACCCTCGCCCAGCGTACGGATGGCATGCGTCCGCTCGTTCAAAACCGCGAGATCGTCCTCGCTCGCCTCGCCGTCGCGGACCCGGTTGAGGACGCCCAGAAGCGTCTCGTCGCTTTGGCGGAATACGTGCTCGAGCTCGATGAGCGACATGCCCGCCCCCTCGGTCAGGGCCGGCACCTGAAAAAAGAAGGGTCCGCCGTGTGCGCTGTCGAGATGCTCGGCCACCTCCGCACCCTGAACGACGGGGGGAAGTTGGTGCAAGTCGCCGAACAGAAGCAGGCGCACGCCGCCGAAGGGTTCGCGCGGGCGCCCGCGGTTCAAACGCAACGATTGGTCAATGGCCCACATTAGGTCGGAGCGCACCATCGATACCTCGTCGATGATGATGAGCTTCAAGCGGCGCATGAGCCGTCCGTTGCGGCTGCGCCGGATATCGTCGGGGCGGACAAGCCGCGGCGGGAAGCCGAAAAAAGAGTGGATCGTCTGGCCACCGACGTTCACGGCCGCAAGCCCAGTGGGTGCCAGCACCACCGCCTCTTGGGTGATCATGTCGCGAAGTGCGCGCAGGAGCGTCGACTTGCCGGTGCCGGCGCGGCCGGTCACGAAAAGGTGGCCCTCCTCGCGACGGACAAAGTCGAGGGCCGTCAGGAACTGCTGCGGCGTTGCAATGTCGGATGGCCATGTATCATGGCCAACTTCCTGAGATTGCCGCTCGTCGGGGATTTTGGATGACACGCGAGGCCTCGCACCGCTGCCGTGTGCTTAGCAGGACTAGGCCCCGCCTCAAAGCTTTGCGCCGGCCGAAGGGTCCGGCCGGCGCAGGATTTTGGACGATCGGAGCGGATCAGTCGCGGGTGACGGAGATCACCTTGAAGGCGCTGTCGAGCTTGATGTCGTACTGCATGCCTTTGCACTTGGTGTCGTCAACCTCGAAGACGCTGGTTGCCTCGCTCTCTTTCTCATAGGTGCCGCCATCGCAGCCCCATTCGGTCAGTGCTGCCTTGATCTTTGCCGCCTCGTCGTCGGACGGCTTTTCGTCCGCAAAGGCGGGAGCGCCGCACAGAGCGGCGGCAAAGGCAACGATCATGAGCTGTTTCATCATGTCCTCCTCCTGTCCAAAGCCACGCTTGCACGTTACGCTATAACACGTCTTCTGCGCCGCAATACAGGCGCGATTCGCGGGATTTTGTCCCGTTTTTACGGGGAAATTTTCCCGCTACGCGACCTCGCGCGCACGCTCCATTTTCTTGCGCATGTTGGGATCGAGCCAGCGCTTGCGCAGCCGAATGGACCGCGGCGTGATCTCGACGAGCTCATCGTCTGTGATGTAGGCCATCGCCTTCTCGAGCGTCATTTTCATCGGTGGCGTGAGCTGCACGTTCTCGTCCTTGCCGGATGCGCGCACGTTGGTCAGCTTCTTGCCCTTGACGACGTTGACCTCGAGATCGTTCTCGCGCGAGTGCTCGCCGACGATCATGCCCGTGAAGACGCGCGTCTGCGGCCCGATCATGAAGGGGCCGCGGTCCTGCAGATTGAAAAGCGCATAGGCGGCGGCCTCGCCGTCTCCGTTGGAGATGAGGACGCCCGTGCGCCGGCCGGGAATCTCGCCGCGGAACGGCGCATAGGCATGAAAGAGACGGTTCATGACGGCCGTTCCGCGCGTGTCGGTGAGCAATTCGCTCTGATAGCCCAATAGCCCGCGCGTGGGCACGTGGAACACCAGACGTTGGCGCCCGCCGCCCGAGGGACGCATCTCCATGAGCTCGCCCTTGCGCTCCGACAGCTTCTGCACGACGACGCCCGAGTGCTCCTCGTCGACGTCGATGATGGTCTCCTCGATCGGCTCGAGGCGCTCGCCCGTCGTCTCGTCGGTCTTGAACAGGACGCGGGGGCGCGAGACGGTCAGCTCGAAGCCTTCCCGGCGCATGTTCTCGATCAGGATCGCGAGCTGCAACTCGCCGCGCCCCGCCACCGTGAAACTGTCCTTGTCGTCATTCTCGCTGATGTGGATGGCGATGTTGCGCTCCGCTTCCTTGAAAAGGCGCTCGCGGATGACGCGGCTCTGCACCTTGTCGCCCTCCTGCCCGGCGAGCGGTCCGTCGTTGATGCGGAACGCCATGGAGATCGTCGGCGGATCGACCGGCTGCGCGACAAGCGGCGTCTCGACCGCGGGATCGCAGAGCGTATCGGCAACGGTCGCCTCGCTCATGCCGGCGATCGCCACGATGTCGCCGGCTTCGGCCTCCTCCACGGGCACGCGCTCGAGCCCGCGGAAGCCCAACACCTTTTGTACGCGAAACGTCTCGATTTGCTTGCCGTCCCAATGCAGCGCCTTGAGCTGCTGGTTGGGACGGATGGTGCCGGAAGTGATGCGTCCGGTGAGGATGCGCCCCAGGTAGGGGTCGGCCTCGAGCGTGGTTGCCAGAATGCGCAAAGGTCCCGGTTCGACCTTCGGCGCCGGTACATGCGAAAGCACGAGGTCGAACAGCGGCGCCAGGTTCTCCTTCGGGCCCTCCGGCGCGGTGGCCATCCAGCCGTCGCGGCCCGAGCCGTAGAGCACGGGGAAGTCGAGCTGCTGGTCGGTCGCGTCGAGGTTTGCGAAGAGATCGAAGATCTCGTTCAGGACGTCGAGGTGGCGCTCGTCCGGGCGGTCGATCTTGTTGATGGCGACGATGGGTTTCAGGCCGCGTTTGAGGGCCTTGGACACCACGAATTTCGTCTGCGGCAGCGGCCCCTCGGAAGCATCGACGAGCACGATGGCACCGTCGACCATGTTCAAGATGCGCTCCACCTCGCCGCCGAAGTCGGCATGGCCGGGCGTGTCGACGATATTGATGCGGGTATCCTTCCAGACGACGGAAGTGCACTTGGCGAGGATGGTGATCCCGCGCTCGCGCTCCAGGTCGTTGGAGTCCATGGCGCGCTCGGCGACCCGCTGGTTCTCGCGGAACGAGCCGGACTGCTTCA
>CAYUBZ010000002.1:0-20231 GCA_964443205.1 uncultured Hyphomicrobium sp.
GAGGAAGCGCGCGGCATCGGCGACGACATCGAGGAGATGCAGAAGGCCGGTCAATCTCTGAACCAAATCGCGATTTTGGTGCGCGCCTCCTTTCAGATGCGTGCCTTCGAGGACCGCTTCATCACCATGGGGTTGCCCTATCGCGTGATCGGCGGCCCGCGCTTCTACGAGCGCCAGGAGATCAAGGACGCCATCGCCTACCTGGAGGTCACGGCCAATCCGGCCAACGATCTGAAATTCGAGCGCATCGTCAATGTGCCCAAGCGCGGCCTGGGCGACACGTCGGTGAAGCGCGTGCACCAACTCGCCCGCGCCCGCTCCATCCCGATGTACCAGGCGGCGCAGATGATCATCGAGACCGAGGAGTTGGCGGGGAAAGCGCGCCGCTCGCTCGCCGAGGTTATCGCCGCCTTCGAGCGCTGGCGCTCCATGATCTCGCACATGAAGCACACCGAGCTCGCCGAGCTGATCCTGGATGAATCCGGCTACACCGCGATGTGGCAGGCGGACAAGAGCCCGCAGGCGCAGTCGCGGCTGGAGAACTTGAAGGAGCTCGTGCGCTTCATGCACGAGTTCGAAAGCCTCGAAGGCTTCCTCGAGCACGTCAGTCTGGTCATGGACGTGGACCAAGCCGGCGACGGCGAGCGGGTCTCGCTGATGACGCTGCATGCGGCCAAGGGCCTGGAGTTCGACGTCGTGTTCCTCCCCGGCTGGGAGGAAGGCCTCTTTCCCCACCAGAGAAGCCTCGATGAGAGCGGCAACGCGGGGCTCGAGGAGGAGCGGCGGCTCGCCTATGTGGGGCTCACACGCGCTAGGTTGCTCGCCAGGGTCTCGCACGCGCAGAACCGCCGCAACCGCGGGCTCTATCAGTCGGCGCTGCCATCCCGCTTCGTCGACGAGCTGCCCGAGGCGCACGTCGACGTGCTGGAGGCCAAGATGCCGTTCGGCGGGGCGTATCAGAATTTCGGCGGCACCTTCGGCAAGGCCTACGGGCGCAGCCGCTTCGACGAGGCCGCAACGCCGTTCGACGCCACCTACGAGACGCCCGGCTGGCAGCGCGCCAAAGCGCGCACGCGAGAAGGCTGGAGCCGCGATGCGGCGCAACGGGCGCGCGGGCCGACGACCATCGAGGGCGAGCTCGTCGCGGCGTCGACCAGTGCGGCGGCGTTTCGCGCGGGCGAGCGCGTCACGCATCAGAAGTTCGGGCCCGGCACCATCACGGGAGTCGACGGCAACAAGCTCACCATCGACTTCGACAACGCGGGGCGAAAGCGCGTCGTCGACAGCTTCGTCGCGCGCGCGTGAGGCCTATTCTTTCTCGCGCGTCAGCGGCACGAACTGCACCGGCACGATGGCCTCGCGCCGCGTGCTGCCGTCCTCGTTTTTGACGATCACCATCAGCTCCTGCGCGAATTTTCCGATGGGGATGACCAGACGCCCGCCGACTTTCAGCTGCGCGACGAGCGCCGGTGGCACGTGGTCGGGCGCCGCCGTGACGATGATTGCGTCGTAGGGCGCGTGCTCGGGCCAGCCCTTGTAGCCGTCGCCGATTCGCGTGTGCACGTTGGCGTAGCCGAGGCGCGTCAACGTCTGCGCCGCTGTTTTGCCCAGGCTCTCGACGATCTCAATGGTGTAGACGTCCTTGGCGAGCTCCCCCAGCACGGCCGCCTGGTAGCCGCAGCCCGTTCCGATCTCGAGAACCTTGTCGCCGGGCTGCAAGTCGAGCAGATCCGTCATCAGGGCCACGATGAACGGCTGCGAGATGGTCTGGCCGGCGCCGATCGCCAGCGGGCGATTGCGATAGGCCGAGCGCCTTTGTGCCGGCGGCACGAACTCGTGGCGTTTGACCTTCGCCATGGCCGCCAGCACGCGCTGGTCGAGGCCGGCGCGCCCCGTCTCGCGCCCGACGAGGCTCGCAAGCGCGGCGATGTCGTCCACCATCTGGCGCCGCTCGACGACGCGATCGTTTTGAGCGAAGGCCATGACCGCCGAGCTCATCAGCAAGATCAGGAATAAGAGCCGTACCGCCGCCACGCTTACCATGTGCTCATGGTACCACGCCATGAGCGGTGGTGGGACTGCGCCGGCGGCGCCTTACGCGGCCTCTCGCTTGGCGTTGATCAGGTCCCACGCGATATTGATCTGCCGGATGCGATCCTCGCGCACCAGCCGGTCCTCGTCGCTACGGGCGTGATCGGGATGCCAGCTCATACGCAGGGCGCCGACGATCTTCTTGAGGACGCCCTCGCTCACGTCGGGATTGACCCCCAGCACGTCGTAGGCCTCGCTCGTGGTGCGCGGGACGCTGCCGGTTTGCCGCGCACCCGAAAGGCTCGCTGCGGCACTGTCGACTATGCGGCCGATCCGCTCCAGCTCGCGCACCAGCGCACGATACTGGGGCGCGGTCCTGGCGTCGGCCTCCTCGCCGTCGCCCGCGGCGTCCTCGACGTAGGCCAGACGCTGGCGCACGAGCTGGAGCTCGGATTGGAGCACCTCTCGCAGGGGACCGGCGCCCTTGAGGTCCGACACGACGGTTTCCGTCTGCTCAAGCATGGCGGTCAATGCCGCGCCGGCATTGGTCAAGTCCCGCATCGAGGACGCGTCGCGCGAATGCCACCAGCAAATCGCCGCGAGCTGCGCCAACACGCGTTCCAAGTGCGGCGCCAGCGCGAATAGGAAGTCCGGCCAAGCGTCCGGCGAGCGCACGCGCATAACGCCTGCGGCGGTCGCCAGCGCCATGGCGGCCAGCAGCCAAGCCCAAGGGCCAAGCGCGCCGCTGCCGCTGTCTTGCGCCGCGCCGCCATACTCGGACGCGGAGCGCACGACGGTCACCCACTCGGCACCCTCGACGTCCGCATCGACGTTTGCGCCGAAGGGCTCGAGGTCGGGAAGCGGCTCCATAATAATCGCATTGGGATCGGCTCTTGCGATACGGGTTTCGCCCGTGGCCGCGACTCGCCTGAACGACGCCTCGCCGCTGCCGGCGCCGGTCCCTGCCGAGGCGGGCTCCAGCCGCGCCCCCAGCTCGCCAACAGGCGCGAATCCGGCGGGCAGAACCACCTGCTGGAAATCGTGGGCCCGGTTCCGGCAGTCGCGCCCGCGCCGATGAGACACGATTCGACCCAGTGCGTATGTCGGCGGCTCCATACACGACGGCCGCGCCGCGGGCGAACCGCCGGCCGGCAACATTACATTCAATTGGCCGCCCTCGATCCACGCCGGACCGGCGCCTGTGTGCCTGATTGCGGCGGCAACGCGCATCCACGCCACGCCGTCGCCGTCGCAGGAAATGTCGAATCGGTGCGCGACGATCGTGCGGCAACCCGTGGACGGCGGCGCATCGCACCGCGTTACCGCCACCTCCTCGCGCTTGCCGACGATCTGGTAGCGCGTAGCTACAGCCGGCGAGAGCTTGACGCGGCCCCGCTCGAGGCCGCACTCGAACGGCATGACGAGCAGCTCGCGAGCTTCGACGGGGCTTGGTGCCCCGAGGCTCATGCTTAACAACAGCAGCAAAATCAGTAGGACGCGACGCACCTTTGGACCCCCTCGATGGTGGTACGCACTCGTCGTCCTTCCTCGATCTCAACAAGGGCACGACTGTGGCGCGCAACAGCGTTATGCACGCAAGAAATCAGGGTTGTGCTCGTGCGCGCCGGAAGCCGCGCGGGGCCCTGCGATGCCGCGATCGCGGGCCAGCGGGGGCGCCAAATTGCTGCAAGATATTCCCCCTAGGCTCGACAACAGGCATCGTTGCGCCCTAGAAGAAACCGGGGGCCGGCCCGGCCGCAATCGGAGCGTGAAGAGGGCATCTTCGCCCGCGTGTCGTAGTGAGGGAAGCGCACCATGTCATCCGTTGACGCGCCGGGAGCTGCGCCGAGTGCCTCCGCGGGGTTCTATCCCAAGCAGCCGGACGCGACCGCGACGCCGGCCGCCAGCGAAGCCTCCGGCTCGGCCTTCGATGCGGTCAAGCCCGAAAGCGAGCGCGGCTACGAGCGCTTCATTCCCGTCACGCGCTTTGCGCTGCTCGACAGGCTGACGGCGCCCGAGACCTGGCCTGCGGGGCAGGCGCAGGAGGCGCGCCGCTTCTTCCGCTACCTCGATCACTGGCGCCGGCAACAATACAATGCCCAGCTGCACCGGCTGGAGGAGACCTACGAGCCGTTCAATCCCGACAGCGATCTCTTGCTAACGCGCAACTTCTCGCCCGAGGAGCGCCGCCAAATGCAAGAGCGCGTGCTCGACGGCATGGCCCGCATTCTCGAGCAGGCGAACTACGTCCGCATCGACCACAACGATGTGCAGCAGATCCTCACGCGCGACTCGGCCTACGGGCTCGATCTCTACGTCGATCTCGACGCCTTCGATGAGGTGCTGCTGTACTACCGCGGGGCGTCCAACAAGCGCGACATGCGCCGGCGCTGGCAGAAATTCTATCTCAGGGAAGAATTCGAAATTCCGATCTTCCAGCGGCTGTTCCTCTTGTTCAAGCTGAAGCCCTTCGACGAGTACGTGCGCGAGGTGATGCAGTCGGAGAAGCTCGGCCGTCGCGAGGCTGAGAAGGTCGTCAAGCGCCGGCGCGCCTCGATGCCGCCCAACGTTCACGAAGACAACATCTACATGAAGCTCTTCAAGAACATCCCGAGAGACGATATCGAGATGGTCTTTCCCAACACGCAGGTGCGGTTCCGGCTGTTCGACAAGCTGTGGCTGGGGGCGACGGCGAGCGGAGGCCTGGGGCTGGGAGCGTTCGGCGCTGCGGGCAAAATCGCGCTCTTGGTGAGCAACCCGCTTGCCGCGCTCGGCGCCCTTGTCGGCCTGGGCGGCGTTGCGGTGCGCCAAGCCACCAACTTCATGAACCAGAAACAACGCTACATGGTGGTCATGGCCCAGAACCTTTATTTTCATGCCATGGCCGACAACCGCGGCGTGATGCTCAAGCTGGCGGGACGCGCGGCCGAGGAGGATCTCAAGGAGGAGATTCTGCTCTACAGCGTGCTGGCCAAAGAGCGCGCGCGGCGCCAGGACCTGCCCGACATCGACGCCGCCATCGAGCAGTATCTCACCGCCAGCTTCGGCGTCAGCGTCGACTTCGACATCCCCGACGCGCTGGATCGGCTCATTGCCGACGGCATCGTCACCGAGAACCCCGACGGCACGCTGACCACGCTGCCGCCCAAGGAGGCCGCGGCGCACATCGACCGCAAGTGGGACATCTTTCTCGACGAGCTGCCCGAGCCGGTAAGCGCCGAAGGGCTCGAGTTCGAGGGCAACGCGCCGGACCCTTCGGCATGATCTCGAACCGCGGGCCCGCCGGTCCGCTCTAAGACATGGCCCTATCCAAGCTCTCCTGGCGTACCACGCGGTCCGACGTGGCGCGTTCGATCGCCGGCGCACTGGAAAACCTGGTCGACCCGCCGCCCGATGCCGTGACCCAGTTCGAGGAGGGACCGGGTGCCTGGCGCGTCGAGGCGTACTATCCCGGGCCGCCGGACGTTGCTGCGCTTGCCGCGCAGCTTGCAGGCGTATTGGAGCCGGCGGTGCCGCCGCCGGAGCAGACGAGCGTGCCCGACCTCAATTGGGTGGCAATCTCACAGGCGGCCCTGCCGCCCGTCGCAACCGGGCGATTCTTGGTGCACGGCAGCCACGATCGGGGACGTATTCCGCGCGGGCCCAACGCCATCCTCATCGATGCCGGCGAGGCGTTCGGCACGGCCCACCATGCCACCACACAGGGGTGCCTCTTGGCGATCGATCGTCTGACGCGGTCGCGCACCTTTGATCGCGTCCTCGACATGGGGTGCGGTTCGGGCGTGCTGGCGATCGCAGTCGCGCGCGCACTTCCCCGCGCGGACGTCCTCGCCACGGACTACGATCCCCTATCGATCGCCGTTGCCGCGGCAAATGCGACGGCCAACGGCGTCGGCCAGCGAATCGCCTTCGCCTGTGCCCGCGGGCTTGCCCATCCCTGGCTGCGGCAGGCGGCGCCCTTCGATCTGGTGATCGCCAATATCCTCGCCGCCCCCCTCCGCGCCATCGCCGCAGATCTCGGCAAAGCGCTCCGCCGGGGCGGGACGCTGGTGCTTTCGGGCCTTTTGAACCAGGAGGCACCGGGGTTGATCGCCGCCTACGGGGCCCAGGGCTTTGCCCTTGTGGAGCACCGGCGGATTGCCGGCTGGTCGACCCTGACCTTGCGCAAACGCCGCTGATTTAGGGCTCGAGTTGTCGAGCCCCCCGACAGCGGTCGGGAAAAATGGGCAAAGCTTGCGAATTGCCGCTTTGCTGCGAGACGCTTAAAGAAGGCACCCATGTTCCAGACCTTCGAAGCTTCCGCCCAACGCGGCGCCTCGGCCGAGCGCATCAAGGAGTTGCGCCGTCTGATGGCACGCGCGGGCGTCGATGCCTACCTCGTGCCGCGCGCCGACGAGCACCAGGGCGAGTACGTGCCACCATCGGCCGAGCGGCTCAGGTGGCTGACGGGATTTTCGGGCTCGGCCGGACTGACGATCGTCGCCAAGAAGGCGGCGGTCTTGTTCGTCGACGGCCGCTACACGGTGCAGGCCCGCGCCGAGATCGACCCCGCCATGATGGAGATCTCCAAGCTGCCGCGCGCCCGTATCGCCGAATGGCTCAATGAGCACCTCGGCCGCGGCCAGACCGTCGGCTTCGATCCGCGGCTGCATACGATCGGCGAGATCGAGCGTCTCGACGCCGCGCTCAAGGGCAAAGACATCAAGCTGAAGGCGGTCAACGCCAACCTGGTCGATCGCCTCTGGGGCCGCAGCCGCCCCGCTCCGCCGGCCAATCCCGTCACGGTGCATCCGGCAAAGCTCGCGGGCCGCTCCGCGCAAGACAAAATCGCCGACGTCCAGAAGCGGCTCAAGGCCGACGGCCACGATGCCGTCGTGCTGACGCTGAGCGATTCCATCGCCTGGGCATTCAACATCCGCGGCTCGGATATTCCGCATATCCCCGTGGCGCTCGCCTTCGCCGTCGTTCCCCAATCGGGGCGACCTGAGCTTTTCATCGCGCCCGAGAAGCTCGAGCCCGCCGCCCGCACGCACCTTGAAGCGGTCGCCAAGCTCAGTGCCCCGGCGGCCTTGGCTGCGCGCCTCGCGGCCCTGCGCAAGGCCAAGAAGCGCGTTCGGCTCGATCCGCACACGGCCGCGTTCTGGTTTGCCCGCGCTCTGGGAGGACCCCGCCGCATTACACGAGGGCCAGATCCCTGCCTTGCCCTCAAGGCGGTCAAGAACTCAGCAGAGATCAAGGGTGCACGCTCAGCACACATTCGCGACGGCATCGCGGTCACGCGCTTTCTCGCCTGGCTCGACAAGCAAGCCCCCACCGGCGAGATCGACGAGATCGAGGCGGTGCGCCACCTCGAAACCTTCCGCCGCGCGACCAACCAGCTGCGCGAGATCAGCTTTGACACGATCTCGGGCAGCGGCCCCAACGGCGCCATCGTCCACTATCGCGTGAGCGAGGCGACGAACCGCAAGCTGCGCGCCGGCGAATTGTTCCTCATCGACAGCGGCGCCCAGTACCTCGATGGCACCACCGACATCACGCGTACAGTCGCCATTGGCGAGCCGTCGCAGGAGATGCGCGAGCGCTTTACACTCGTGTTGAAGGGGCACATCGCCATTGCCACCGCGCGTTTCCCCGAAGGCACGCGCGGCATCGACCTCGATCCGCTCGCGCGGCGCGCGCTGTGGCAACACGGGCTCGATTACGACCACGGCACGGGCCACGGCGTGGGCAGCTATCTGTCCGTGCACGAGGGGCCGCAGTCGATCTCGCGAGCCGGCATGGCCGTGCTGCAGCCGGGCATGATCTGCTCCAACGAGCCCGGCTACTACAAGGAAGGCGCCTACGGCATCCGCATCGAGAACCTGGTGCTGGTGACGGCGGCGCAGCAGGTGCCGGGCGGCGAGCGGGCGATGATGGCCTTCGAGACGCTCACGCTGGCGCCGATCGACCGGCGGCTGATCGTCAAGGGCATGCTGAGCGTGGACGAGATTGCCTGGCTCGACGCCTACCACGCGCGCGTCCTGCAAACCATCGGCACGGATGTCGATGCCGACACGCGCCGCTGGCTTACGCAGGCGACGGCGCCGCTTTGAAGTATCGCAACGCTCTCAGCGCGCAGCCGCCGCAAGCAAATCGGCATCCTTCAGACGGCGGTGCACGTCCTCGGCAGTGAGCCCGAAGTCGCTGAGCTGATAGGTGTGGCGACCGTGCCTGTCGCTCGGATGCTCCTTAAGCCAGGCCACCATCCTCTGCTCGAGCTCTGGATCGTCGCGATAGCCGAAGCGCTCGTAGACGGTACAGGCCATGCCAACGGGATCGGCGACGAGGTCGTCGTACTCCATGTGCATGATCTGGTCGCGCGGAATCATCTGCAGTGCGGCACTTGCCGCAGCTTGACAGCGCTCGGCCGTGTCCAGCGCGAACTCCGCCACCTGACTAAGATCGACGTCGTCGGAGGTCATGCTCCAGGTGACCGCCGCCAGGCTGCACAGCGACGCGACAATCCTCTCAGGGTCGCGATGTGTGTAGACGATGCGCGCATCGGGATAGACCTTGAGCAGGTGTTGCAGGCCCGACAGGTGATTGGGGCATTTCAAAACCCAGTGCTGGCGGCGGTCGAGCCACTGCAGCGCCTGCAGCTGCCGCTTGTGCAGCCGGTAGGTGTCGGCGTGCGCCTGCGGATCGAACCACTGCCAATAGCTCGGCACATAGGCGAAGTCGAAGCCCGGAGGGATGAGGAAATGCGAGCGGAAGAGATGGTAGCACTCCTCCGGATCGTCCACGTCGATGGGGTGGATCTTGTTGAACTCGGGCCCCACCCACTTGAGCAGGGCCAGTTTGCGCTTGGCCTCGGCGTAGCGGCCGTCGCGACCCCCCTTATGTTTGCCGAGCTTGTAGGGAACAGGCGAGTAAGCCTCCCAGAAGGGGAGGTAGCGGGCGCCGGAATGCAACGATAGCAGTCGCTGCAGCAGCGTCGTCCCGGTACGCGCCAAGCCCAGCACGAACAGAGGGCGTTCGATCCGCTCGCCCAGGATTTCGGGATGCCGGGCGATGAGGTCCTCAAACCCGAGTGCATTCTGCGCGCTCTTCGTGAATTGGTCGCGGAAGATGAGCGCGCCGAAAAGTGACGGCTTGGCGTCGTCGTTGTAGGCGGCAGCGCGCGGCGGTAGCGCCCGTAGCAAGGGAGCGGGCCAGTCGTTGCGCTTATACTTGCGCTCGATGGATCTCAGCATGCGCTGCGGATCTAGACGCGGCCAGAACCCGGCGGATTTGACCAGCGGGCCCAGAGCGTTCAGTAGGCGAATAGGCCACGGCGGCCCGAGGCGAACCCCCGATGTCAGTCGTCGACTTTTCAGCAATTGGCCTCTCCTGGTTCCCCGCCTGCAATGTTATGTAGTATATGGTTACGAATCCGCGCACTCCTGCACCTAGCCTTTCCCCTTTCCCGCGGTCAACCTCGCCCACTCCTGCTCGTCGATCACGTTGACGCCCAGCGCACGCGCCTTGGCGAGCTTGGAGCCCGAATCGGCGCCCGCCACGACGTAGTCGGTTTTTTTCGACACCGAGCCGGCGACCTTGGCGCCAAGCCGCTCCGCCTGGGCCTTAGCCTCGCTACGCGTCAGCGTCTCGAGCGTTCCCGTAAAGACCACGGTTTTTCCGGCAATAGCCGAGGCGGTGTCGCGCGCCGGCAACGGTTGTGGAGAAACCTCCTTCAGCAGATCCTCGACAACGCGCACGTTGTGCGGCTCTGCGAAGAAGTCGGCGATGGCCTCGGCCACCACCTCACCGATGCCCTCGATCGCATCGAGTTCCTTGAAGGCGTCGGTCTCCTTCCCCTCGGCGGCGTCCCGCATCGCTACCAGAAAGGCGTCGATGGTGCCGTAGAAGCGCGCGAGCAGCCGCGCCGTCGTCTCGCCGACATGGCGGATGCCGAGCGCGAAGATGAAGCGGTCGAGCGCGATGCGCCGCCGGGCCGCAATCGCGGCGAACAGCTTGGCCGCCGATTGCGGGCCCCAACCCTCACGCTCCTCGAGCTTGGTCTTGGCCTTGGCGTCGCGCACTTGAAGCGTGAAGATGTCCTCCGGCGACTGGATGATCTTGTCGTCGTAGAAGGCTTGGATGCTCTTCTCCCCGAGCCCCTCGATGTCGAAGGCGTTGCGCGACACGAAGTGGCGCAGCCGCTCGACCCTCTGCGCGGGGCAGATGAGGCCGCCCGTGCAGCGGCGCACCACGTCGACCTTGCCCGTCTTCTCGTTGGTCTCGCGCACGGCGTGGCTTCCGCACACCGGGCAGCGGGTCGGAAAGCGATAGGGTTTGGCGCCTTTCGGCCGCTTGCCGGCCATGATGCCGACGATCTGCGGGATCACGTCGCCCGCCCGCTGCACGATCACCGTGTCGCCGATGCGCACGTCCTTGCGCTTGATCTCATCCTCGTTGTGCAGCGTGGCGTTGGAGACGACCACACCGCCGACGGTCACCGGCTCGAGCTTGGCGACGGGGGTGAGCGCGCCGGTGCGCCCCACCTGGATCTCGATGTCGTTGAGGATTGTAATGGCCTGCTGCGCGGGAAACTTGTGGGCGATGGCCCAGCGCGGCGAGCGCGAGACGAAGCCGAGGCGCTCCTGCAGATCGAGGCGGTTCACCTTGTAGACGACACCGTCGATATCGTAGGGAAGCGCCGCGCGCTCCTCGGCCAAGGTCGCATAGAAAGCGAGAAGCTCGTCGGCGCCCGTGCAGATGCGCACCAGCGGATTGACCGGCAGGCCCCACTTGGCGAAGGCGTCGTAGACGCCCGCTTGCGTGTCCGCCGGCAGCGCCGAGGCCTCGCCCCACGCGTAGGCGAAGAACTTCAGCGGCCGCGTGGCGGTAATCCCAGCATCGAGCTGGCGCAGCGAGCCGGCCGCCGCGTTGCGCGGGTTGGCAAACACCTTCGCGCCCGCCGCCCCCTGCTCAGCATTGAGGCGCGCGAAATCCTCATGCGCCATGTAGATCTCGCCGCGCACGTCGATGACCTCGGGGACTTTACGTCCCTTTAGTTGATGCGGGATCTCCGCAATGGTCATGACGTTCTTGGTGACGTTCTCTCCTTCGGTCCCGTCGCCCCGGGTCGCGGCCTCGACGAGCCGGCCGTCGCGGAAGCGGATCGAGATGGAGAGCCCGTCGATCTTCGGCTCGGCGGTGAAGTCGAGCCGCGCCTCCGGCTTGAGACCGAGGAAGCGATGGACGCGCTCGACGAATCCCGTCACGTCCTCGGAATCGAAGGCGTTGCCTAACGACAGCATGGGCACGCGGTGGCGGACTTTTCCAAAGCCGTCCGCTGGTGCAGCGCCGACGCGCCGCGAGGGACTGTCGGAACGCACCAGCTTGGGAAAGCGCGCCTCGATCGCCTCGTTGCGCAAGCGCAAGGCGTCGTAGTCGGCATCCGAGATTTCGGGAGCGTCCTGCCGGTAGTAGAGCTCGTCGTGGTGGCGGATGAGGGTGGCGAGTCGCTGCAGCTCGTCCTTGGCTTGCGCCTGGCTCAAGCTCTCGACCGGAATGGCACTCACGTCCTTGTCGCTCATCGCCGCTTTCCGCCGCCGTCGCAGGCGGATGTGCTCACGCCTGGCCGAGCCAGCAATAGCGGAAGCGGAGATCAGGGAAAACCGCGCCCGCAGCGCCGTTCACGAGAATTCGCAGCTCCTGCAGAGACAGCTCAGGTCGAAGGCCCGCCGAGCGTAGATGGCGGGGGCGGGCCCGACGGCGTCGTGGGCTCCCACGAAGGCGGCGCTGCCGGCGCCGCCGGCTTTGCGGCAGGGGGAGCCGCCGGCGGCTGCTGGGGAGCCGGGCCCTTCCAGACCTTGGCCATCCACGAGCCGCTGTCCTGCTGCGGCATGAGACCCTGCGACTTCAGCAAGGCAAACGAGTCCTTGTACCAGCGCGAGTTGGGGAAGTTGTGCCCCAGCACGGCGGCGGCATTCTGCGCCTCCGACGCGATACCCAGTTGCAGGTAGGCGACGGTCAACCGGTAGAGCGCCTCCTCCACGTGCGCCGTCGTCTGGTAGTCCGTCACGACGGTCTTGAAGCGATTGATCGCGGCCACGTGGTCGTTGCGCTTCGCGTAGTAGCGGCCCACTTCCATTTCCTGGGCGGCGAGCGTGTCCTCGCAGAGCCGAATGCGGTTGTCCGCCTTTTGGGCATACGTGCTGTCGGGATAGCGCGTCTTGAGCGTCTTGAGCTCCTTCAGCGCCTTGCGCGTGGCGTCCTGGTCGCGGTTGGGCTCTTTCATCTGCTCGAAGTAGGCCGAGGCGATGATGTTATGCGCAAGCGGCGCCTCTTTGGTGCCGGGGTGCATGGTCGTATAGCGCTCGGCGGAGGCGATCGCCTCGGGCAGCTTGCCGCCCTTGTAGTACGCATAGGCCGCCATCACGATCGCGCGGCGCGCTTCCGGCGAATAAGGATGCTCGCGGTCCACGTCCTCGAACTTCTTGGCGGCGTCCTCGTACTTGCCCTTGGTCATCAGGGCGTCGGCATCGGCATACATCTTGGCCGGAGGATCGGGGTTCAGGGCCTTGGCCGCGTCGGAAGTGGACGCACAGCCGGCAAGCGCGGCCACAGTTGCCGCGAGAGACGCCGCGAGCACAAGCCCCTTGAGGGCCTGCCACACGCCAAGCTGAATGCTTATCGTCCCCTCTCGCAGCATGAGCCTGCTTTCGTTTTGTGCTTGTGGCTCAGCGAACCCCACGTCACGCCACCCCCTTACCACACGAACGAACCTTGGCGAAACCAGAGCCTGCCGTCCGAGCGCACCGCCCAATCCGCTAGGCGATGATTATGGTTCTTGTTGGGCTTTCCGCCGCCGCCCGCGCGATCACGTGGCGCCGACAAGCGCCGCGCGGCCCTGGCAAACAAGCCGGCCGCACGGCATCCCTGCCTGCCTTCTCGAGATCACTCCCCGGCGGCGATCGCAAAACCCATTTCGACCGGCGTCCGCTCGCGAACGCGGGGGGCCTGCACCAGCGTCCAGGCCTCGGGATCGGCCAGGAGCGCCTTGAGGACCGTGGAATTGAGGCGATGGCCACCGCGTACCGAGCGGTAGGCCGCCAGCAGAGGCCGCCCGGCAAGCGCCAAGTCGCCAACCGCATCGAGCAGCTTGTGACGCACGAACTCCTGCGGATAGCGCAGGCCCTCGCGGTTCATGATCTTGTTCTCGCCCAGCGCGATGGTGTTGTTGAGATTGGCACCGAGCGCGAGGCCGGCTTTCCAGAGCCTCTCCACGTCGCTCATGAAGCCGAACGTGCGGGCGCGGCAGATCTCGTTGCGGAAGACGCCCGGGCTCATTTCGTAGGAGATACGCTGACGGCCGATCAGCGGAGAGGAAAAGTTGATCTCGACATCGAGATGGAAGCCCGAATGCGGAAGCAGCTCTCCCCAGCTATCCCCCTCCTCGACCCGGATGGGCCTCAAAACCTTTATGTACCGGCGCGGCGCCTGCAGCTCGCGAAGGCCGACCTCGTCGATCACATCGACGAAGGCCGCGGCGCTGCCGTCCATGATCGGGACTTCTTTGCTGTCGATCTCGATAATGCAGTTGTCGACTGAGAGACCGCGCAGGGCAGCTAGGAGATGCTCAACCGTTCCGACGGTGACCCCATCGTCGTTGCCGAGCACGGTACACAATGTGAGATTTTTGACGTGCTCGACGTTTGCGGGAATTTCTGCGACCACCCGGCCGCGTTTGGTGACAAGAAAGCGGAGGCCAGTATCGGCAGCTGCTGGATGCAGATTTACCGAAACTGGCGCTCCGCTGTGGACCCCCGTCCCTGTCACCTCGATCTCGCGCGCAATAGTTGTCTGTCGCGCGCCGATAAATCGATTCGACATGTTGCGCCGTCCCTCGATGCCTTTTCGGCGACGAACGCCAAGAGAGCCTCGGCGTCGTCCCACCCCCGGCGATTGCCCGCGTCCCAGATCGCGATTTGAGTTAACTTTATCGGGCGTCTTTGACTGCTGCGCCCTTGATGCGTGGGGACTTGGCGAACAACGTCGTTAACGAAATGAACGATACCCTGAGCCTAACATTGGCGCCAAATCACGGTTTCTTACACTGTGTTACCAATCGAACACGCCGCTCGAATTGGATGACATTTCTGTTGCTTTTTGTCGTGTGATTAGGGTCGCGTGATTCGCGCGCCTACTTGCGCAGACGACTGAAGAACGCCGGCACCGGCGCCTGCTGCTCGGGAGCAGCATCGGATGTCGACGCATGATCCTCGTCCCACCAACCTTGATCCTCGGTCGGCGCATTCGATTCGCGCGGCGGCTTGTTGAAGAATCGGTTCGCGGTTTCGTCGATCTCTGAGTCCTCGCCGTGACGCGCACGACCCATGATGCGTTGAAAGATGCTGAGCCGAGCCGGCTCATCGAGTGCCGATGCGCTTGTGCCGGGAATCCGCGGCGGTGTATCGGCACCGTATCCGGACTTGGCGCGATACTCCCGCTGGGCGAGCGGCGGAAAGTCCTCGACCTCCGGCATGCGGCGCGTGCCCCTGCGAATGTCCGTCGGCGGAGCCGGTTTGAAGTCTTCCAGAGGTACGTCGCCGGCATCGCCCTCCTGCGCACGCGAGCGCGCGGATTGAGCCAGCCACGTCAGATGCGAGAAGCCTTCCTCGATGACAACGTCGCCAGGTGCGCGCCAACCTTCGTGCGACGCGCTGGCGGCGGCCCCATGATCTGACTCGGGCGCGCCATTCGCGCCGGGTTCCTCGCCGTGGCCGATGGCCTCCGACAAGCGGCGGGCCAGATTGTCGTCCTGAGTGTTGTCCGCGCGGGACCGGCCGGCATGCTCGGCCCCAGCGGGTGCCGCGGCGGCTTTCGCGGCACGCATGCGCAGCTCCGAAGGGCTCGCCGCGGGCGCCGTGTCCTCCAATTTCGCCATGCCGGAGGCGACGATCGACACCCTCACACGGTCGCCGAGCGTCTCGTCGAACGTGGCGCCGACGATGATGTTGGCGTCCGCATCGACCTCTTGGCGCACGCGGCTGGCCGCCTCGTCCACCTCATAAAGCGTCAGGTCTTGTCCACCGGTGATCGACAGCAGGAGGCCCTTTGCACCCTTCAAGGAGACCTCGTCGAGGAGCGGGTTGGCGACGGCCTCCTCCGCGGCAAGAGTTGCGCGCCGCTCGCCGGAGGCCTCGCCGGTGCCCATCACCGCCGAGCCCATACCGCTCATGACCGTGCGCACGTCGGCAAAATCGAGATTGATCAGACCTTCCTTGATGATGAGATCGACGATGCAGGCGACGCCCGAATAGAGAACCTGGTCGGCAAGCACGAAGGCCTCGGCGAAGGTCGTTTTCTCGTTGGCCACCCGAAACAGATTCTGGTTTGGGATGACGATCAGCGTGTCGACCTGTTTGCGGATATCGGCGATGCCGACCTCGGCCGTCCGCATGCGCCGCGCGCCTTCGAAGTGGAACGGCTTGGTCACGATCCCCACGGCGAGGATCCCCATCTCCTTGGCCGTGCGCGCTATCACCGATGCAGCACCCGTTCCCGTCCCGCCACCCATACCGGCGGCGATGAAGACCATGTGCGAGCCGGCGATCTGCGCGCGGATGTCTTCGACCGCCTCCTCGGCGGCCGCCTCGCCGATCTCCGGCCTCGAACCGGCACCCAGTCCTTCGGTGAGGGTCACGCCGAGCTGCAGACGGTGCTCGGCGCTCGAAGTGGCCAGCGCCTGCGCATCGGTGTTGGCAACGACGAAATCGACGCCGTTGAGCCCGGCGGCGATCATGTTGTTGATGGCATTGCATCCCGCGCCGCCGACGCCGATCACCGAGATCCGCGGCTTCAAGTCGGTAAGCTTGGGAAGCTCCAGCTTGATGCTCATCGCGTGCGCGAGTCCCTCAATGCTGCTCGACCGAGCCCAGGCATCCGACCCCTCCCCGCTCATCGCGCCCGGCGGTTGCCGCTGCGCTTAAACCTCGGATCTCTCAACCGAAACCGGCCTTGAGCCATTGCCCCACGCGACCGAAATAGCCGGCACCCAGTGCATCTTTGCCCGTGCACGCGAATACCTCCTCACCACCTGCTGCGGCGACGGCGAGGAGACCTGCTACTGTCGAGAACGCGGGACTGGAGACGCTTTGCGGCAACCCGGCAACCTGCTGCGGCTTGGCCACCCGCACCGGCCTGCCAAACGCGTTGGCGGCGAACTCGCCAAGACCCACCAGCCCGCTGGTGCCACCCGTCAACACCACCCGCTCGCCGGCATAGTCCGCCACGCCAGCCAAATCCATCCGCTCGCGTACCAGCCCCAAGATGTTTGCGACCCGTGGACGGATGATCTCGGCAAGTTGCGCCTTCGTCGTACGACCGCGTGCTCCTTCCTCCTCGCCCGCAAGCGCGTATGAAAAAGCCTCGTGCTCGTCCGACCGGGCAAGGACCATTGTGCCATATAGCGTCTTGATTCGCTCGGCTTCCGCAAGTGGCGTCTGCAACGCGTGCGCGATGTCGAACGTGATGTGATGACCGCCGATCGGCACGGTCGCGGCGTGGATGAAATGGCCCTCGGCAAACGCGGCGACCGTTGCCGTCCCCCCGCCGATGTCGATGCACGTCACACCCAAGCGACGCTCCTCCTCGCTCGTGGCGGCGATGGCGCTGGCGTAGGGCGTAACGACCAGGGCGCGGACGGCAAGGTAGCAGTGCTCGACCACGAGGAGCAGGTTGCGGACGGGGGACTCGTCGGCGGCAACCGTGTGCAGATCGGCGCAGAGGCGTGCAGCCGCCATCCCGCGCGGATCGCTGCTTCCCGCCACGCCGTCGAGACGGAATCCGATCCGGTTGAGATGGATGAGCATGCGCCCATCCCGCTCGGCCCAGGAGCGGCCGCCGGCCATCAGGCGCTCGATGTCGTTGGTACGCACGACCCCGCCCTCGACGTCGACCGTCGCAGCGAAGTTGCTCGATTGGAGCCGGCCGCAGGAGACGGAGACAAACACCTCCTCCAGCGTCACGCGCGCCATCCGCTCTGCCTGGGCGATGGTCGCGCGGACGGCCGCCTCCGCCTCGGTGAGATCGGTGATCACGCCACCTTTGAGCCCCCGCGAGCGCAGGTGTCCGACGCCGATGACCCGCACGCGCCGTGCCTCGCCCGGGCGCTCTCCGGGCTCGAGCGCGGCAATCAAGCAAGCAATCTTGCTCGTTCCGATGTCGAGCAGGCCGACGATCTCCGTGTGCCTGCCCTCAATCCTATCGCGGCTCAGCATCGTCTACTCCTGGGCTAGCTTTGCGTGGCGGATGCGGTTGGTGCGCCGGCGCGCAGCGGGTCGCGACGCATTGTGATGCGTCCGCGCGTGCGCAAATCGATGATCAGGTCATGACCGGAAAGTAGTTTGCCGAGGCCGGCGGCCGACGACAGCTGCGCGAAGGCGACGGCCTCGCGATCGGCGCCGAGATGTATCGTCACGCCGCCTCGCAGGTGCAATGTCCAACGGCGCCCTCCGACGCGCTCGGCAAGGTCGAAGCGCTCCGCAATGGGAGGGTAGCGCCGCACGAGATCGAGAAGCGCCTTAGCTTGCGCAGCCGCACCCTCGCCTGCCACGCGCGGCAGGCCAGTCTGCGTTCCAGGTTTCAGGGCCGAAAGCACGCGCCCCGTGGCATCGATCAAGAATTCGCGGCCGCCGCGCAGCCAAAGTGCCGCCGGCTTGCGCTCGGTAATGCGCACGTCGAGAGCGCCGGGAAAGATTCGGTTGATGCTGGCGGTCTCGATCCACGACAGCTTTTCGATGCGCTCGCGGGCGCCCGTGCTGTCGAAGCTCAGAAGCGATCCCGCGTTGGGCAGATCGATGGCGTCGAATATGTCCGTATCGGAGGTGAACCGCTGGCCGCTCAATGCTACCTGATCGATGCGCAAGCCCGTCCAGCTCAGCACTTGCTCGGCATCGGGCAACAGCGACGCCATATCGCGCGTCTGGCGCCCACCATCGGTCAGCAGCGAGAACGCCAGCGCACCCGACAATGTGGTGAAGACGGCGAATCCCAGCTTGCGTCCATAGGTGCGCCGGCGCGCGTTCGGCCGCAGCCGCGCACGGGAAAGCCCGAGCGATGCCGCCATGGGTGCGGCTGATCTTTTGGAAGATGGAAGGGTTGTGGCCGGGTCGTGGGCTGGTGCCATCGGCACCCGCCGCGAAATCTCAAGCCCGCCCCCTACCTGTTGCAACTCGCGTCCTCAACCAACCAGCGAACGAGCTCGCCGAACGACCAGCCCGCATGTTGAGCCAGCTCGGGTACCAGCGAAGTCTCGGTCATCCCCGGCTGGGTGTTGACCTCGAGGCAGATCAACTCACCCGCCCCTTCGGCCCTGTCGTCGTAGCGAAAGTCCGCCCGCGCGGCGCCACGACAGTCGAGCGCCCGGCACGCGGCCAATGTGTATTTCCGGACCAATTGGTAAACATCGGGTAAAATATCGGCCGGCAGCGCATGCCTTGAGCCGCCCGGCGCGTACTTGGCCTCGTAGTCGTAGAAGGCGAGCCCCTTCAAGGGCACGATCTCGATGACCTCGGTCACGAAGTCGCCGATCACCGCGCAGGTGAGCTCGCGGCCCGGAATATAGCGCTCGACCATGACCAGGTCGTCGAGGCCGCCGCCGCTCGCGATCAGCTCAGGCGGGCCATTGGCGCCCTCGGCGACGATGACGACGCCGACGCTGGACCCCTCCGCCACCGGCTTCACCACATAGGGCGGTTCGATGACGTGCCGCTCGAGCGCGGTGCGGCGCGTGACGACCTCGGCATCCGCCACCGGAACACCGGCGGGGCGCATCACGTCCTTGGCGCGCTCCTTGTGCATGGCAAGCGCGGAGGCGAGCACGCCCGAATGCGTATAGGGAATGCCGAGGCACTCGAGCAGGCCCTGGATGCACCCGTCCTCGCCGATACGGCCGTGCAATGCGTTGAAACAGACGTCGGGTTTGACCTCGACCAGCCGGGCGGCGACGTCGCGGCCGACGTCGATGATCGTGACGCGATATCCCTCGCTTTCAAGCGCGGCGGCTACGGCGGCACCCGACTTGAGGCTGATCTCCCGTTCGGCCGACCAGCCGCCCATGAGCACGGCAACATGGTTGTGCGTGCGCGGCGGCGCTTGTCCGATCATGAAACGGCGGCCTCTGCCAGCGCTTCTCCGGTCGGGCACCCGGGCAGCGGCAGCCCTAAGCGGATGATCTCCCACTGCAGCGCGATCCCTGAGCGCGCCTTCACCCGCGCCCGCACGGTCTCACCCAGTCGCTCGATGTCCTCCGCCGTGGCGCCGCCCTCGTTGATGAGAAAGTTGCAGTGCATGTCCGACACTTTCGCTCCGCCCACGCGCAAGCCCCGGCAGCCCGCCTCGTCGATCAGCTTCCAGGCGCTCGATCCCGGCGGGTTCTTGAAGGTCGAGCCGCCGGTGCGCTCGCGGATCGGCTGGTTCTTCTCGCGATAATCGGCAACCTCCTCCATCTCGCGCAGGATGGCGGCGGGGTCGCCGGGCGTTCCCTGGAACAGGGCTTCCGTCAGGATGAAGTCGTCGGGCACGCGGCTATGGCGATAGCTGAATCCCATGTCGGCAAGTGAGAGCGTGTGAACGGTGCCTTGCCGGTCAACGGCGCGCGCCTCGATGAGCACGTCCTTGGTCTCGCACCCGTGCGCACCGGCGTTCATCCGCAGCGCACCGCCGATCGATCCGGGAATGCCGCGATAGAAGGCGAGCCCGGCGATGCCGGCCTCGGCTGCCGCGCGGGCAACCTTGACGTCGGGTACTGCGGTGCCCGAGCGCACCCGATGGCCAGGCTCGGCGCTGACTGCGGCAAAGCCCCGACCCATGCGGATGACGATCCCCGGCAGGCCACCGTCACGCACCAGAAGATTGGAGCCGAGCCCGATCACCGTCACCGGCAGCTCGGCAGGAACATGCGCGAGGAAGTAGGCCAGGTCCGCCTCGTCGGCCGGGGCAAACAGAACTTGCGCCGGGCCGCCGACGCGGAACCACGTGATATCGGCAAGCGGTACGTTGGCGGAGAGCCGCCCTTTGAGCTCGGGCAGCTCCGACTTGAGGTCGGCGGTGAGATCGGGAAACGTCAACGGGCGCCTCCGGCGCAATGCTTAGGCCACCTCTTTATACTGCAGCGCCGACACATAACTTAATGCGCGCCTCCGGCACATTCTTCATAGCGCGCCTCCGGC
>CAYUBZ010000002.1:20331-27493 GCA_964443205.1 uncultured Hyphomicrobium sp.
CCGACACATAACTTAATGCGCGCCTCCGGCACATTCTTCATAGCGCGCCTCCGGCACATTCTTCATAGCGCGCCTCCGGCACATTCTTCATAGCGCGCCTCCGGCGCGACGCGGCTCCTCAGCGCCCAGCCAATCGGGCAGCGCATGCGCCCATTCCGTCGACGTGCCGGCCCCGAGACAGACGACGGTGTCGCCGGGACGCAGCATGCCGCGTAGGAGCGGCACCAAATCGCGTGGGTTCTCGATGGCCGATACGGCCGGATGTCCAACGGCGCGAATGCCGTCGGCGACGTAGCGATTATCGATGCCAGGGATAGGCTGCTCGCCTGCGGTATAGAGCGGCCCGACGATGACGCTGTCGGCGTCGCGGAAGCAGGCGCAGAACTCGGCGAAGAGGTCGTGCACTCTGCTGTAGCGGTGCGGCTCGAACACGGCGATCAGGCGCCCGTTGATCCCAGCGCGCGCCGCACCCAGCACGGCGGCGATCTCGGTCGGGTGATGCGCATAGTCGTCGTAGATCGCCGCGTCGTTCCAGGTCCCCGTCAGCTCGAACCGCCGCTTCACGCCCTTGAAGCTCACAAGGCCGCTGCGGATGGACTCATCGGGAATGCCCGCCTCGGCGGCGGCCGCAATGGCAGCGAGCGCATTGAGAGCGTTGTGCTCGCCGAGCACCGGGACCGACCAGCCGCGGATCTTTCTTTCGCCGCCGCGGACGCGGGGGCCCAAGTCGGCGTCGATCACGATGGCGCCGCGCTTGTAGCTGAGCCCGAACAGCACCAGGTCGGCGTCGCGCGACGTGCCGTAGGTCAGAAGACGGCGCCCGTCGCGGCGCAACTCGAGCCGCTCCACCATCTCGCGCACCACGGGATGATCGATGCATGTGACGGCGAGACCGTAAAAGGGAATGTTGCGGAAGAACGTCTCGAACTCCCGGTGCATGTTCTCGACCGTGCCGAAGTGGTCGAGGTGCTCGGGATCGATGTTGGTGACGATGCCGATCTCGGTGGGAAGCCGCACGAACGTGCCGTCCGACTCGTCCGCCTCGACGATCATCCACTCGCCCTTGCCGAGCCGCGCGTTCGAGCCCCAGTCCTTGATGATGCCGCCGGAGATCACGGTGGGATCGGCGCCGCTCGCCGTGAAGATGTGGGCAATCAGCGAGGCCGTCGTCGTCTTGCCGTGCGTGCCGGTCACCGAGACCGTGGAATAGAGCCGCATCAGCTCCGCCAGAATCTCCGCGCGCCGGATGATAGGCAATCCCTTGACGCGCGCCGCCTCCAGCTCTGGGTTGGCAGCCTTCACCGCGCTCGAGATGAGGATGAACCGGGCGCCGACCAGGTTCACCGGATCATGCCCAATGAAGACGCGCACGCCTCTTGCGCGCAGACGGCGCACGTTGGCGCTGTCCTTCTGGTCGCTTCCCTGCACCGCATAGCCCTTGGCCAGCAGGATCTCGGCGATGGCGCTCATGCCGATGCCGCCGATGCCGATGATATGGAAGGTCCCGATCTCGCGGGGCATTTGCATGGTGTTTAGCTTCCCTCGTCCCCTCAATCCTGCCTAATGCCGCTAGTGTCCCGATTCCGAAGTTCGCCGGTGTTCGACGCTAGGCTCAGGAGCGAACTTCGGAATCATAAGGGACACTAGTCTTATAGAATTGCTAGTGTGATTCAGATCGAGAAATTCGCTGAGAGCCTTGCCGCCAGGACCGGCGAATTTTTCGATCATCACACTAGCTTCGTGGCCCGCTTATGGCGCCGGCTGTAACGAGTCTTACCCCCGTCCCATCAGGGACTCCACAAGGTCCGCCAGACGCTCGACCGCATCGGGGCGCCCCAGCCTCTTGGCGGCGGTCGCCGCCGCTGCAAGCCTATCAGAATCGGCGAGAAGGGCAGCGATGTCGCCCGCCAGGCGCCCCGGCGACAGGTCCTTCTGCTCGATACACCAAGCCGCACCCGATTCGGCAAGTCTCGCGGCATTCTGCAACTGGTCGTTGTCGAGCGCGTGCGGCAGCGGAACCAGGATCGACGGGCGCCCGATGACCGTCAGCTCGGCGACCGTGGAGGCGCCGGAGCGCGCGATCACCAGGTGCGCCTTGGCCATGCGCTCGGGCAAGTTGCGAAAGAAGGCCGCCACCTCGGCGGATATGCCGCTCTCCCCATAGGCGGCGATGACCCCTTCGACGTCCTCCGCGCGTGCCTGCTGCACGACGTGGAGGCGGCGGCGCAGCTCGGGCGGCAGCTGGGCCAGGGCCGGCGGTACGGCCTCTGAGAAGAAGCGCGCGCCCTGGCTGCCCCCGAACACGACGAGCTGGATCGGATCAGGCGGTTCCGGCTTCGAAAAGGGACGCTGCGCGGCCTCGATCACCGCCGAGCGAACCGGGTTGCCGGTGAGGGTCGCTTTGGCTTGCAGCTCGTCGCTGAGAAATTTTGTGGTCTCGAACGACGTGGCGATGCGCGTCACGCCCTTGGCCAGCATGCGGTTGGCGCGGCCGAGCACGGCGTTCTGCTCGTGCAAGGCGGTCGGGATGCCGCGCAGGCTTGCCGCCTTGAGCGGCGGGAAGGTGGGATAGCCGCCAAAGCCCACGACGGTCTCAGGCCTGACCTTGCCCAATAGACTGAAGGCCGCAGCCAGGCCACGCGCCAGTAGGATCGCCGTGCGCACCACCGCCACCGGCGAGCGATCGGCAAGCGTGGCCGCGGGCAACCGGTACACCTCGCGGGCGGGAAAACCGGTCCCATAGCGGTCTCCGCGCATATCGGTCACCAGATCGACGGGAATTGCGCGGCGCCCAAGCTCCTCGGCGAGCGCCTGAGCGGGGAACAGATGCCCGCCTGTGCCACCCGCAGCGAGCAGAACCGATGCCTCGTTTCGCGTCACTTGCGCACCGATCCCGTCGGTTCCAGACCGACGCCGCCGGGCAGCACGGGCGGCTTTTTCACACGCGCGATATCGGCGCGGCGGCGCGTCAGCGCCAGCAGCATACCCAGCGTGATCGAGACAGCCAGCATGGATGAGCCGCCTGCCGAGACGAAGGGCAACGTAATGCCCTTGGCGGGCAGCAGTCCCACGTTGACACCCATGTTGATCAGCGCCTGCAGCCCGAACATGAGCGCAAGCCCTTGGATGGAGAGTCTGGTCGCCGCATCGGGCTCTTGGGTTGCCTTCACCATTGCGCGCAGGACGACGAACGCAAAAAGTCCGACGAGGATGAGGCAGGCTATCACCCCGTACTCCTCGGCGACGACGGCAAAGATGAAATCGGTGTGCGCGTCGGGAAGCACCGTCTTGATCGTGCCCTCGCCGGGACCGCGCCCCAAAAACCCGCCTTCCGAGAAGGACTGGATCGCGCGATCGAGCTGCGAGTAGTCGCCGGGCGTGGGTGCCAAGAATCGGTCGATGCGCAAGCGGACGTGCTCGAAGCTCGTGTAGGCGAACACCAAACCTAAAACGCCGCTGAGGCCCACGATGCCGGCACCCAGAAGCGGCTGGCCGGAGAGATAGTACAGCGCCCCCCACACGACGGTGATGAGCAGCGTCTGTCCGACGTCGGGCTCGGCGAGCAAGAGGACGGCGAGAAGCGCGGCCGTGAGAATAGCCAGCGGCAGCGCGGGCATATCCTTGCGCGTCTCGCTCTCGGCAAAGAGCCACGCGGTGAGGATCACGAAGGCGGGTTTGGCAAACTCGGAGGGTTGGATCGAATGGCTGCCGATGGACAGCCAGCGCCGGGCCCCGTTGATCTCGGGACCCACGAAATGCACCGCGATCATCCCGCCGACGGACAACAGAAACAGCGCCAGCGCCAAGCGGCGCACGCCCCGCGGCGAGAACAACGACACCGCCAGCATGATGAGGACACCCGCAGTGGAGAATACGAAGTGCCGCTCGACGAAGTAGAATGTGGGCAGGCCCTTCTTAATGGCGACCGCCGGGCTGGCGGCAAGCGAGAGCACGAGGCCTGCGCCGACGATGGCCAGGATGGCACCCACCAGCACGTGGTCGACGGTGAACCACCATTCGGCCACACGGCTCCTGTCGGCGCGCGAGACTCTCATGCCGCGCTCCTGTTGAGGTCGATGCCGGGCAGCGCCGCAACGGCTTCGCGGAAGGCGTCGCCGCGCACCTCGAAATTGCGGAACTGGTCGAAGGAGGCACAGGCGGGCGACAACAGAACGACCGGCTCCGGCGCCTTACTCGCGCCGGCGTCGCGCGCCGCCGCCGTCACCGCCGCTTGCAGGTTTCCGCAGCGCTCGAACGGCACCTTGCCTTCAAGCGTTGCCGCGAATATCTCCGTTGCCTCGCCGATCAGGTAGGCCTTGGCGACACGGGAAAAGAGCGCTGCGAGGCCGGCGATACCGCCCGCCTTCGGCTTGCCACCGAGGATCCAATAGATATCGCCTGAAAACGACGACAGCGCCTTCTCCGCGGAGTCGGCGTTGGTCGCCTTGGAGTCGTTGACAAAGAGCGTGCGTCCCTGCCGCCCCAACTCCTGCAAGCGGTGAGCCAGCCCGGGGAAGCTGCGCATGCCGGCGGCGATCTCGTCTGTCGTCAGCGGATCTGGCAGCAACAGCAAAGCCGCCGCAGCGGCGGCGGCGTTCTCGGCGTTATGCGTCCCGCGCAACGACCCGACGCCGGACAGGTCGGCGACCTCCACCGAACGGCCGTTCTTGTGGAGGACAATGAGCGATCCCTCGACGCCGATCTCGCACGCCGCACCCGGACGCGTCGACAGACGCATGATCTCGGTTGGGGCAGGGTGGTCTTCGCGCAGTCCCTCCGCGATCGCGCGGCAATAATCGTCGTCGACGCTGATAACGGCCTTTTGCGACCCGCGCGGCAACCGCGCCTTGATGGCGGCGTAGTTCTCGATGGTGCCGTGCCGGTCGAGATGATCGGGCGTGATGTTGAGCAGGATGCCGACCGTCGGATCGAGGCTCGGCGCCAGATCGATCTGATACGACGAGCACTCTACGACGTAATGCCGGCCGGGCGCGAACGAGGCCAGTGACAGCATCGGCGTGCCGATGTTGCCGCCGACTTGCACGTCGCGGCCGGCGGCCTGCAGGATGTGGGCGAGAAGCGCCGTCGTCGTCGACTTGCCGTTGGTGCCGGTGATGGCGATGAAGGGAACCTCGAAGGGTTGCAGCCGCCGCTCGCGCGCGAGGAGCTCCAGATCCCCGATCACCTCCACGCCGGCGAGCTTGGCTTGCCGCACGGCCCAATGCGGCTCGGGATGGGTGAGCGGGATGCCGGGCGCCACCACGAGCGCGGCGTACACGGCCCAGTTCGCCTCCTTGAGGTCCGCGGTCGCAATGCCGGCAGCGGCGGCGGCAGCCAGGCTCTCGGCGCTATCGTCGCTGGCTGTGACCTCCGCACCACCGGCGATGAGCGCTTTGGCGGTCGCAATGCCGGAGGCTCCGAGGCCGAAAACCGCCACCTGCTTGCCCGCAAACGTGGTGATGCGAATCATGAGGCAAATCTAACGCGGTTCGCCCAATTGTTGGCGGCTCAGCGCAGCTTCAGCGTGGCGAGCCCCACTAGAGCCAGCACCACCGAGATGATCCAGAAGCGCACGACCACGGTCGATTCCTGCCAGCCCTGCTGCTCGTAGTGGTGATGGAGCGGGGCCATTCGGAACACCCGCTTGCCCGTCATTCGATACGACGTCACCTGAATGATGACCGACAGCGTCTCCAGCACGAACAGGCCGCCGACGATGGCCAGCACGATCTCGTGCTTGGTGGCAACGGCGATGGCACCCAGCGCGCCGCCCAATGCGAGCGAGCCGGTGTCGCCCATGAAGATCATGGCGGGCGGCGCGTTGAACCACAAGAAACCGAGACCCGCCCCGATCAGCGCGCCGCAGATGATGGCCAGCTCGCCGGTACCCGCCACGTAGTGGATTTGCAGATAGCCTGCGAACCGCGCGTTGCCGATCAGATAGGCGATGAGGCCGAAGGTTGCCGCCGCGATCATCACCGGGACGATGGCGAGCCCGTCGAGGCCGTCGGTGAGATTGACGGCGTTGCCGGCCCCGGCGATGACGAGAATACCGACCAGGACGAAGAACGGTCCCAACACGAGAACCACGTTCTTGAAGAACGGCAGGGTGAGCACGTCGGAGATTTCCGGCGGCCCGAGCCACATCACCAGAATGGTTGCGATGGCCGCCACCACAACCTCCAGGCCCAGACGCAACCGGCGCGAGAATCCCGACGTCGTGCGCCGTGTCACCTTGAGGTAGTCGTCGTAGAGGCCGATGGCGCCGTAGCTGAGCGTGACGCCCAGCACGATCCAGATGTAAGGATTGCCCAGGTGCGCCCACAGCAGCGTCGCCACGGTGACGCCGGCGATGATCATGAGCCCGCCCATGGTCGGCGTGCCCAACTTTGCCAGGTGGCTTTTGGGCCCGTCGTCGCGGATCGGCTGGCCCTTGCCCTGCTTGACGCGCAGCAGGTCGATGATGCCGGGGCCAAATAGCATGACGAACAACAACGCGGTAAAGATCGCCCCGCCTGTGCGGAAGGTGATGTAGCGAAAAACATTCAGCACGCCGATCTCGTCGCTGAAGTTCACGAGCTCATAAAGCATCCGTCCCCTCCGACAGGTCCCGCTCCTACTCGCGGCTCGCGAGAGGCATACAGCCTTCTTCGCCTTTGCGCATCAGCGCGTCGACAAGGGGCGCCATACGCGATCCGAGCGAGCCCTTGATCATGACGACGTCGCCTGGGCGGACCGCGGCGAGCAGCGGGGCCACGATGCCCTCCGACGTTATAGACCATTCCCCGCGCCGCCCCGCCGGCAACGCGGCAAACAGCCGTTGCATATTGGGGCCACAGGCAAAGACCAGGTCGACCTCGGCGGCGTCGATCGGTCCCTTAAGATCCTCGTGCAGGCGCACGGCCTCCGCGCCAAGCTCGAGCATGTCGCCAAGCACCGCAATGCGCCGCGGATGGGCGTCGCGCGGCACGGTTGCCATGGCCGCCAAGGCCGAGCGCATGGAGGCAGGGTTGGCATTATAGCTCTCGTCGATGAGCAGGATCGCACCATCGGCGAGCCGGACCTCGACGCGGGCGCCGCGGCCCTTGGCGGGCTTCAAGCCCGCAAGCGCCGTAACCGCGGTCTCCACGTCGGCACCGAGGGCCTGAAGTGCGGCGACGAC
>CAYUBZ010000003.1:0-27063 GCA_964443205.1 uncultured Hyphomicrobium sp.
TGCATCTGGTAGAGATCGATCCGCTCGATGCCGAGCCGGCGCAAGGAGTCCTCGACCTCCTTGCGGATGCTGTCGGGCGCGCCCACCTGCCGGGGAAAGGCTGCGCGATCGTTCTCGTCCCAGCGCAGACCGCATTTGGTGAAGACGAGGGGCCGGTCTTTCGCGGGGATCTCTCGGAGCGCGGCGCGCACCACCTCCTCGGAATGGCCAAGACCGTAGATCGCCGCCGTATCGATCCAGTTGACGCCGCGTTCCACCGCATGGCGGATCGCTGCAATGGATTTCTTGTCGTCCTGGGCGCCCCAGCCGACGGCCCAGTCGGGGCCGCCGATCGCCCAGGCGCCGAACCCGACATGGGTGATCTTCATGTCCGTGCGCCCGAGCTGGCGCAGGGGAAGCGTGCTCGTTCCCATACCGGCACTCCTTCATGTCACGGCGGAATAGAAATGGGCGTCGCGGCGCCGGGGACCCTCACGAGTCCCCGCCGCGTCCCATCAGCCGGCGCGGTCCGACCGGCTCGCCTCGTAGAGGAACCACACGCGCCGCTCGGTCTCGTCGATCCAGTTCTCAATGAGACTGGCGGTCGCCACGTCGCGGGCCTCGTTGCACAGGTCGTGCACCTCGCGCATGCGCGCCACCAGATCCTTGTTGTCCTCGCGCAGCTCCGCCAGCATGTCCGAGGGCGTGACGAAATCGGCGTCGTTGTCCTCGACACGCTGCAGGCGCGCGATCTGCCCGATCGAGCGCAGCGTCGTGCCGCCGATCTTGCGCACGCGCTCGGCAATCGCGTCGGTCATGGCGAAGATCTGGTCGCCTTGCTCGTCGAACAGCAGATGGAAGTCGCGGAAGTGCACGCCGCTCGCGTGCCAGTGGAAGTTCTTGGTCTTCAGATAGAGCGCGAAGGTGTCGGCGAGAAGCGCGTTGAGCGCGGCGGACACATCGCGCACGGCGTTGCTCTCGAGGTCGGTCGGGGTCGCGAGCGGCGCTTTGCGGCGCGCGGCAACCTTGGTCATGTCACCCATGGGAAAATCTCCTAAAGCTTCTGCCCTCCCCGCAGATATGCGATCGCACGGGGAAGGTTGCGAGCGGGCTAACGAAAATTTCCGCCCGCGCCCTTTGCCGCACGGGGTATGCCCGCCCACCGAATCCAGAACGGGAAGTGAACAGCGAGCGGATGCAGCCCCGGCAACCAACCCTATGCAACGCGGCTAGCGGGACAGGCTGGCGCGGACCGCGGCAAGCTCGGCCTTGGGATCATCGTAGTCCTCATAGGCGTGCGACACGCGCCGGTACCAATAGCGGCTGTTCTCGCTGTCGCCCTCGATCTTGTGCAGCACCGCGTGGAGCCAGTCCGCCGTCGCATCGCCCTCGTGGGCTTGCGTGATCGCGTGCGCCTTTTCCCAATCGCCGGCAAGCGCAAGATCGACGGCGCGGATCAGGTCTTCGTTGCTTGCGCGTTCTGTTGCCATGTCTCCCATCCTTTGGCGCGCAAATGGCACGCCGGACAATGCCCGCATCCGTAGCCCCAGGCATGGCGGCGCGAGCGGATGCCGAGATAGCAGGTGTGCGTGTCCTCGACGATGAGATCGACGAGCGGCGCGCCGCCGAGCTCATCGGCGAGCGCCCAGGTTGCGGCCTTGTCGATCCACATCAGCGGCGTCTTAATCTCGAACGTCGCATCCATCCCGAGCGAGATGGCTTTTTGCAGCGCTTCAATCGTCTCGTTGCGGCAGTCGGGATAGCCGGAATAATCCGTCTCGCACATGCCGCCGACGAGCGTGCGGATCGAGCGGCGGTAGGCGAGCGCCGCTGCGTACGTGAAAAAGAGCAGGTTGCGGCCGGGCACGAACGTCGATGGTAGTCCGGCGGCCGTCATTGCGATCTCGGCATCTCGGGTGAGCGCGGTGTCGCTGAGGCGTCCCAGCTCGGGCAGGTCCAGCATGTGATCGGGCCCCAGGTGCTCCCGCCACAGCGGCTTGATGCGAGCCATGCCGTCGCGCAACGTCTCGCGCTGGCCGAGCTCGGCGGCGTGGCGCTGGCCGTAGGAGAACCCGACCGTCTCGACGTGGTCGTAGCGGTCGAGCGCCCAGGCGAGGCAAACGGTCGAATCCTGACCGCCGGAAAAGAGCACCAAGGCCGCACTGTTCGTCATGGGCACAACGCCCGCCGGTCCGATCTAGAGGCTCTTGCCGTCGAAAGGAGTGAGCGATAGCGCTCCGATATCCACGCCGTCGAGGCAGCGCACGTTGATGGCAATCATCTCGGAGCCATCCGGCTTGCTGCCCTTGCCGAAGCTCTCCACCCCGCAATGGCGGCAGAAGAGGTGGTGAACCTTTTTCTTGGCGAACTGGTAGTCGGCAAGCGAGTCCTCGCCCGAAAGCAGCTTGAACTGGTCGGCCGGGATGAAAGTGAGCAGAAGCCCGTGTTTCTGACAGATCGAGCAGTTGCACGAGATGACGCGTGCGAGGTCGGTCTTGGCCTCGTAGCGGACGCGACCGCAGTGGCAGCCGCCCTCGTATGCCTTGGCCTCCGTCATGGCACGCGCCTCCAATGCCCCTATAACGTACAATACGGCTACCGGCAGTCAGCCCATTTTCAGGCCTTTGCGCTTATCACAAGAGCGGCTAAAAGGCGCCGGACCCTCCCACGCTCAGCCGTGTGCCGCAACTCATAAGGTAACGCCCATGACCGCCATCATCGACATCATCGGCCGCGAGATCCTCGACAGCCGGGGCAATCCGACCATCGAGGTGGATGTCGTGCTCGAGGACAGCGCCATGGGCCGGGCAGCGGTCCCCTCGGGCGCCTCCACGGGTGCCCACGAGGCGGTCGAGCTGCGCGACGGCGACAAGTCGCGCTATCAGGGCAAGGGCGTGATGAAGGCGGTCGATGCGGTCAACGGCGAGATCTTCGATGCGCTCGCCGGCATGGACGCGGAGGACCAGCGCGGGATCGATGCCGCCCTCATCAAGCTCGACGGGACCAAGAACAAGAGCCGGCTCGGCGCCAACGCCATCCTCGGCGTGTCGCTCGCCACCGCCAAGGCCGCGGCGGAGACGACCGGCCTGCCGCTCTACCGCTACGTGGGCGGCACCAGCGCACACGTGCTGCCCGTACCGATGATGAATATCGTCAATGGCGGGATGCACGCCGACAATCCCATCGACATCCAGGAGTTCATGATCATGCCGGTGGGCGCGCCGACGTGCGCGGATGCCATACGCATGGGCGCGGAGATCTTCCATACTTTGAAAAAGGCCTTGAAGGACGCGGGCCTCAGCACCAGCGTCGGCGACGAGGGCGGCTTTGCGCCCAACCTGAAATCGGCCGACGAGGCGCTCGCCTTCATCATGAAGGCCATCGCGGCCGCGGGCTACAAACCGGGCGAGGACGTGATGCTGGCGCTCGACTGCGCCGCCAGCGAGTTCTTCAAGGACGGCAAGTACCGGCTTGCCGGCGAGGGCAAGACGCTCGACGCCGCCGGCATGATCAAATACCTGGAGGACCTCGTTAAGCGCTACCCCATCGTCTCCATCGAGGACGGCATGGCGGAAGACGACTGGGAGGGGTGGAAGGCGCTGACGCAGGCGATGGGCGCGCGCTACCAGCTCGTGGGAGACGACAACTTCGTCACCAACACCGAGCGATTGGCCCGCGGCATCAAGGAGGGCATCGCCAATTCGATCCTCGTCAAGGTCAATCAGATCGGCTCGCTGACGGAGACGCTCGACGCCGTGGCCATGGCCCAGCGCGCCGGCTACACGGCCGTCATCTCGCACCGCTCGGGCGAGACGGAGGACGCGACCATCGCCGATTTGGCGGTTGCCACCAACGCCGGCCAGATCAAGACCGGATCGCTGTGCCGCTCCGACCGCCTGGCCAAGTACAACCAACTCATCCGCATCGAGGCGGAGTTGGGTGCCGAGGCGCGCTATGCGGGCAAGAGCGTCGTTCGCAAAGCGGCTTCCTAAAGCCCGATCCGGGCAGGGAAAAACGCGAGAGAGCTGGTATCGCCCGCGCCGGCACAGCGCTTTACCTGCAATTAAGGAGCGCGTGTCATAAAGCGGGGGTCCACCAGCTTTGTGCAGCGTACCCAAAGTGCTGCGTCAGCCAAATCATGATCGGCGTTCCAGGCCACGGCAGGCGACGGTGTTGCTTCTCTGCCTGGGGTTGACGGCCTACTTCGCCCATCATGCAATCTATGGCCGGCACGGCCTCGAGACGCGATCCACGCTGATTGAGCGATCAGCCCTGTTGGAGTTCGAGATCAAAAGTCTTGAGGCCGTGCGCGCCAAGCTTGAACGCGACGTAGCACTCCTCTCTCCGGAAAAGCCCGATCCCGATATTGTCGAGGAGATTGCGCGCGAGGTGCTGGGCTTCGTGCATCCCGACGATGTGGTCGTGGCGCACCCTTAGCGGACGTTTCTCAACTGCTATCCTCCGGCTTGTCCCGAGAATGACACTGGGAAGGGAGCTTCGCGTGCAAGCCGTTCTAGTCATCCTTGACGGCCTCTTGTAGGGTTTGACTCGGGGTACGTGAGCCTGCTCGCGTCGCGGCCCCAAACATTGAAAATCGCCCATAGCCGAGGGATTCCGTGATGGCTCCAGCGAAGCCTTCCCGCAGCCGGTCGGGGTCATCCTCGCCGCCGCCCAAGTCGCGGCCGCGCGCCAACGGCGGCCAGGAGCCGCGGGTACCGGCCTTTTCGCGCGACGAGGATCTTGCGGCCTATCGCGCGATGCTGCTGATCCGCCGTTTCGAGGAAAAGGCCGGTCAACTCTACGGCATGGGGCAGATCGGCGGATTCTGTCACCTTTACATCGGGCAGGAAGCGGTCGTCGTGGGCATGCAGATGGCGGCAAAGCCTGGCGATCAGGTCATTACGGCCTATCGGGACCACGGGCACACGCTCAGCGCGGGGATGGACCCCAAGCGCGTCATGGCAGAGCTCACCGGCCGGCGCGGCGGCTGCTCCAAGGGCAAGGGCGGCTCAATGCACATGTTCGCGCCTGAAAAACAGTTCTACGGTGGCCACGGCATCGTGGGCGCGTGCGTGCCGCTGGGCGCAGGTCTCGCCTTCGCCAACAAGTACCGCGGCGACGACCACGTGTGCTTGTGCTTTTTCGGTGACGGCGCAACCAATCAGGGCCAGGTCTACGAGACCTTCAACATGGCCGAGCTGTGGAAGCTACCGGTCGTCTTCATCATCGAGAACAACATGTACGCCATGGGGACGTCGATTGAGCGCTCCTCCTCCACCACGCACTTGTCCCAGCGCGGCCTATCGTTCGCCATTCCCGGCGAGCACGTGGACGGCATGGACGTGCATGCCGTGCGCTCGGCCGGCGAGCGTGCGATCGCGTACGTCCGCTCCGGCAAGGGGCCGATGATCCTTGAGATGCTGACCTATCGCTACCGCGGCCATTCGATGTCAGACCCGGCCAAGTACCGTACGCGCGAGGAGGTGCAGCACGTGCGCGAGACGCACGACGCGATCGAGCTGGTGCGTCAGCGGCTGCTCAAAGGCGGACTTTCCGAGGACGACCTGAAGAAGGTCGACCGCGAGGTGCGTGAGGTGGTCAACGCGGCGGCCGACTTCGCTCTGGCCGATCCTGAGCCGGACGCAAGCGAGCTTTACACTGATGTGCTCATTGGCAGCTGAGCGAGGCGGGGAACAACAGCGATGCCCACCCAAGTCCTGATGCCGGCGCTGTCGCCCACCATGGAGGAGGGGACGCTTGCCAAGTGGCTCGTGCACGAGGGCCAGGAGATCAAGGCCGGCGACGTCATCGCCGAGATCGAGACCGACAAGGCCACCATGGAGGTCGAGGCGGTCGACGAGGGCAAGCTTGCCAAAATTCTCATCCCCGCCGGCACCGAAAACGTAAAGGTGAACACGCCCATCGCCGTCATCGACACGGGCGAGGGAGGGCAGGCGCCTTCACGCGCCGGTGCGGGACGCGCGACGCCCGAGGCGATCAATGCCGCAGCACCCGCGCAGCCTACCGTCGAGGCACCGCGGCCATCGGCCCCGGCAGCGACACCTGCGCCTGCTGCGGAGCCCGAGGTCGAAGCCGGGGCAGAGACCGTCATTCTGTCGATGCGCGAGGCGCTGCGCGACGCCATGGCCGAGGAGATGCGACGCGACCCCGACGTGTACCTGATGGGCGAGGAGGTCGCGAACTATCACGGCGCCTACAAGGTCAGCCAAGGCCTGCTGGAGGAATTCGGCGACAAGCGCGTCATCGACACTCCCATCACCGAACAGGGGTTTGCCGGCATCGGTATCGGCGCCGCGTTCGCCGGCTTGAAGCCCATCGTGGAGTTCATGACCTGGAACTTCGCCATGCAGGCGATCGACCAGATCGTCAACTCGGCGGCCAAGACGCATTACATGTCGGGCGGCCAGATGCGGGCGCCGATTGTCTTTCGCGGCCCCAATGGGGCGCCCGTGCGCGTGGCCGCACAGCACAGCCAGTGCTATTCGGCCTGGTACGCACACGTGCCGGGCCTCAAGGTCGTGGCGCCCTCCAACCCTTCCGATGCGAAGGGGCTGCTCAAGTCGGCGATCCGCGACCCCAATCCAGTGATTTGCCTGGAGAACGAGATCCTTTACGGGAGCAAGGGTCCCGTGCCCAAGCACGAGGACTGGCTGGTGCCCATCGGCAAGGCGCGTATCGCGCGGCAAGGCCGGGACGCAACGATCGTCTCCTTCTCGCGCGGGATGGTCTGCGCGCTCGATGCGGCGGAGGCGCTTGCTAAGGAGGGCATCGAGGCGGAGGTGATCGATCTGCGCACGCTGCGGCCCCTCGATCTGGAGACGGTGCTAGACTCGGTACGCAAGACCAACCGCCTAGTGACGGTGGAGGAGTCGTGGCCCGTGTGCTCGGTGGGCTCGGAGATTTGCGCGCAAGTGGCAATGCAGGCCTTCGACCATCTCGACGCACCGCCGGTCAAGATCTCGGGCGCCGACGTACCGATGCCGTACGCCGCCAACCTGGAGAAGCTGGCCCGGCCGTCGGCCGAGCAGGTCGTCGCCGCAGTGAAAGCGGTGCTCTACGTGTAGTCGAGGAAGGAGGACGAGCAATGGAAGAGGAGCTTCCCATTGAGCTCGAGCCACCCGAAGGCGTCGAGGAAGCGGAAACCGCGGTCGAGGTGCTGCGCGCCTGGATCGGCGACGGCGCGCTACTCGTCTCGCTCAACTCCTCAGCGTTCGGGGACCACGTGGAGGATTGGGGGCGGCTGCTGGCCGAGATCGGCCACCATGTCGCCAAGGCTGCGGCACTCAACGGCTATATGCAGGAGGACGAGGCCCAGGCCGCACTGCGCGAAGCCTTCGCGAGCGGCTTCGAGACGGCCGCTGCCAGCATGTCGGGCAAGCTCAAGGGGCGGACGAAGCATTAGTTAGAGACTCTCAGCGGGGCATGAGCAGCATGGAGACGACGAACGAAGGCGTGCGCATCCTCGCCTCCCCGCTGGCCAAGCGGCTGGCGCGCCAGGCGGGCCTCGATCTTGAGAGCCTGCAAGGCTCCGGGCCGCACGGGCGCATCATCAAGCGCGACATCGAAGCGGCGCTCGCCGCAAACCGCGGCCAAGCGGCCAACGGCAGTCCTCCGGGCCAGGCGATTGCAACCATGCCGCGTTCCGCCCCCCTAGGCGTTCGCGCGCTCTCCGACGAGACGATCCTTTCGCTTTACGACAAGGGCACCTACGAGATCATCCCGCACGACAAGATGCGCAAGCTGATTGCCGAGCGGCTCACGCTCTCCAAACAGACGATCCCGCACTACTACCTCTCGATCGATTGCCGGCTGGACGAGCTCTTGCGCGCACGCGAGCGCATGAATGCCGCAGCACCCCGCGAGGGCCCGCGCGCCTACAAGCTCTCGGTCAACGACTTCATCATCAAGGCGATGGCGCTGGCGCTGCAGGAGGTGCCGGCTGCCAATGCGACGTGGACCGAACGGGGCATGCTCCGCCACAAGTACTCCGACGTGGGCGTCGCGGTCGCCGTCGAAGGGGGACTGTTTACGCCGGTTATCCACCAGGCCGAGATCAAGTCTTTGTCGGAGATTTCCAACGAGATGCGCGATCTCGCGGAGCGGGCGCGCAAGCGCCGGCTCGCGCCGCACGAGTATCAGGGCGGCAGCACGTCGGTCTCAAATCTCGGCATGTACGGAATTAAGAGCTTCGACGCAGTCATTAATCCGCCGCACGCCACCATTCTGGCCGTCGGCGCCGCCGAGCGCCGCCCCGTCGTCGACGGCGAGGCCGTGGAGCCCGCAACCATCATGAATGTGACGTTATCGTGTGACCACCGCGTCGTCGACGGCGCCACCGGGGCCGCTCTGCTGGCGGCCTTCAAGGCCTTCATTGAGGATCCGGTCCGGATGCTGGTTTGAGACCCCGAATCAATCCCGAATCAATATTCGGCGACGAATACCCCGCTCGAGCCCCGTTTTCGGCCCGCGATTCTGTGGCCGCCAGACCACTTTGGCCTTATTTCCCCAATTTAGTGCCTGCAAAATGCGCTGGAGAAGCATAAGAATAGGGCAGTTGCTTGCCGCTGGAGGGGGGCGAGACTAGAAGCGGAAATATCAGCGTGGGCGTTCATACGGACGGATTCGAGACCTTGGAGTAACCCGAAATGAAGGCGCACTCTGCAACTTCCGCCGCTGTCCTGCTCGCCGCCTTCTTCGCAGGGTGTGCTCAAGACGGCACCCTCATGACGAGCTCGCTCAACACATCCTCAATCGATCAGCAGACGGCGGCTCAAGAAGCGGCGAAAGCCGATCCCGCGTGCTTGACACTGGCCTCACAGATCGAGGCGCTCACCAAAGACGGAATTCCCGACAAAGTCTCCAAGGCAGCCATCAAGAAATACAAGATGAAAACGGCTGACCTCGCCAAGGCCGACGAGCTCAATAAGGCGAATGCGGAGTTTCAGACCCGATGCTCTAGCTATCCGCCCAATCCTACGCTAGCCGCAGCGTCGCCGCAGCCGCCCACGCCGACACCGGCCAAGCCAAAGGTGGCGAGCAAGGCGAAACCGCCCGTTCCGGCGCCGAAGCCCGTTGCGGCGGCGATGGCGACGCAGGAGACGGGGTCTCTCGCCCAACCGCCGGCTCAACCCTGACGCGGTGGCGTTGAGCGGGATCTCGCGGCGCTCAAGTGCAACAATCGCCGGTGCTTGCCTCTAATCTGCCTCGTTTTGAGGCGAGGCAGCCTAGGTATGCGCGCTGCGTTCCCCAGCAACCCGAAGTGATGAGGGGCTTGCGCGCCCTGGTCCTGTGTGGTGAAAAACCAACTGGTTTCTCTGTGGCAGGCGGAGGGAATCGTGTCGCGGACTCGTAGGAACGCGTGCGCTTTCAAGCGTGTGGCTGCTGGCGCCGTGGCGCTGGCACTCGCAGGCTGCGCAGCTAACGGTGGCGGCGGCGACCCTGGAGCCACGGCCTTGAGCGGCGGGCAGACCTGTCAATCGATCCGCGCCGACCTCAATCGCCTCGACAACCAAGGCGTGCCCGCGCTCGTCGAACGGCAGAATGCGGGCAAGAAGCTGTCGTCCTCACAGAAGTCGCAGGCCGACCTCTACAACCGGCTCTTGAACCAATATCTCGGTGCGCGCTGCCACGTTTAAGTCGGCGCGCGAAATCGGCCCGCGTGCAGGTCCTCGGGTTCGCGGATCGGCTTCATGGTCAGGGCCCCGGCGCCGCGCGGGCCCTTGCTTGAGCGAAGGATGCGCGCCGGATGAGCTCCAACGACTATGACGTCATCGTCGTCGGGGCGGGACCGGGAGGCTACGTCGCGGCGATCCGCGCAGCCCAGCTTGGAATGCGAACCGCAGTCGTCGAGCGTGCGCACCTGGGCGGCATCTGTCTCAACTGGGGTTGTATTCCTACAAAGGCGCTGCTGCGCTCCGCCGAGATCCGTCACGAAATCGCCACGGCGCGCGACTTCGGGCTCGTGATCGAAGGCGCCCCTCGCATCGATCTGAAGGCCGTGGTCGCACGCTCGCGCACGGTTGCGGCCGAGCTCAATTCCGGCGTCGCCTTTCTTCTCAAAAAGAACGGCGTCGACGTCATCTGGGGAGAGGCCCGTCTCGAGGGTGGCGGAGCGCTGCAGGTCGTTGCAGCGAAAGCCCCCGGCGACAGAAGCGACCCCGCACCGCCCAAGGCCGCGCTGGGACCCGGGCAGTATGGCGCCCGCCACATCATCCTCGCCACCGGCGCGCGTCCGCGCGCGCTCCCCGGCCTCGAGCCCGACGGGCGGCTGATCTGGAGCTACTTCGAGGCGATGGTTCCGCCCAAACTGCCGAAGTCCCTGCTCATCGCCGGCTCCGGTGCGATCGGCATCGAGTTCGCATCATTCTATCGTGCGCTCGGCGCCGAGGTGACCGTCGTCGAGATTCTTCCCGAGATCCTTCCCGCCGAGGACGCCGAGATCGCCGCTCTTGCCCGCAAGTCGTTCGCGAAAGCAGGCATCCAGATCCTAACCGGCGCGAAGGTGACGGCCGTGGAGAAGGCTGCCGACCATCTGACCGCCACCGTCGAGCTGTCCGGCGGCAAGCGCCAGAGCATTACGGCCGAGCAGATGATCTCGGCCGTGGGCGTGGTCGGCAACGTCGAGGGGCTGGGGCTCGAACAGCTCGGAGTCAAGATCAGCAACGGCCTCATCGAGGCCGACGGGTTGGGGCGCACCAGCGTCCCGGGCATTCTCGCGATCGGAGACGTAGCGGGCCCACCCATGCTCGCGCACAAGGCCCAGCACGAGGGCGTCGTCTGCGTGGAGGCGATCAAGGGGATCAACACGCACCCGCTCGACAAGCTTCGCATTCCCGCCTGCACCTATAGCCGGCCGCAGATTGCCTCTGTCGGCCTGACTGAAGCGCAGGCACGGGCACGGGGGCTCGAGGTGCGCATCGGGCGGTTTCCCTTCGGGGCCAACGGCAAGGCGCTGGCGCTGGGCGAGCGCGAGGGGCTCGTCAAGACCATCTTTGACGCGAGGACGGGAGAGCTCATCGGCGCGCACATGGTCGGGGCCGAGGTGACCGAGCTGATCCAAGGGTACGTCATCGCCATGCAGATGGAGGCAACCGAGGAGGACCTCATGCGAACGGTCTTCCCACATCCCACGCTATCGGAGATGATGGGCGAAAGCGCTCTGGCGGCCTACGGCCGCGCGATCCACATGCCCCCGCCCGCCCGAAAGTCCTCGGCCGGGTGAAGAGAAGCTGCAACGACATTTGATCATCCCGGAGGCAGACCCATGAACACCGAGACGCGCGCGCTTCTGCTCTTTGCCCTCATCGGCCTCGTCGCCGGATTCATCGCCTCGTTGATCCTCGGCGGCGGAGGCGGCATCTTGCGCTATCTCATTACAGGCCTCATAGGGGCCTTCGTCGGCGGCTATCTTTTCGACGTCCTCAACATCGATCTGGGGATCCGAAACCGTCTCGCCTCGCAGATCATCACCGCGTCGGTCGGAGCCATCATCGTCGTCATTCTTGCGCGGTTCATTGCGTAAGCTGCACACAACAACAACAACCGTCGAAGGGGAGACCGAGCCGTGGAGGACTACTCACCGTATTTGCCCTGGATCGTCATGGCCGTGAACGGACTGGTCGCCGGCTGGCTCACCGGGCTCATCCTCGGCGGCGGTGGAGTGATCCGCAATATCTTCGTCGGGATCATCGGCTCATTCGTGGGCGGCGCGCTGGTCCAGGGGGGCCTTCTCAAAGTGCCGTTCCTGGTCGACTCGCCATGGGCACACCAGATCCTGGTGTCGACGGTCGGCGCGATCCTGGTCGTCATTCTGGCGCGGATCATCGGGCGTTAGCAGGGATCCCGCAGACCGGCCTTGATTTGCGCAGCTCCCCCGGCCACGTTGAAGCGTGACGAACCAGCCGGGGAACCTCGATGGTGAGCCGCTTCAACACGGCGAATACAATGGAAGCGCCGGCTAGCATTCCCGGCGCTGCGCGTGCGGGCGCCCCCCGACGACTCGCCAAGCCGGCGTGGATCCGCGTCAAAGCTCCGGGCTCGGCGGCGCACGCGGAAACGGCGCGTATCGTGCGCGCCCACGGGCTGCACACCGTCTGCGAGGAAGCGGGCTGTCCCAACATCGGCGAGTGCTGGGCCAAGCGGCATGCGACCTTCATGATTATGGGCGACACCTGCACGCGCGCGTGCGCGTTCTGCAACGTGCGCACCGGGCTGCCGCGCAGCCTCGACGAGAGAGAGCCCAACAACGTGGCAGCAGCCGTGCGCGAGCTTGGCCTCGCGCACGTCGTCATCACGTCCGTCGACCGCGACGATCTGAGCGATGGCGGTGCGGGGCATTTCGCCCAGGTGATTGCAGCGGTCCGCGCAGCCACGCCCACGACGACGATCGAGGTGTTGACGCCGGACTTCCTGCGCAAAGACGGCGCACTCGAAACCGTCATCGCTGCGGGCCCCGATGTCTTCAACCACAACCTGGAAACGGTGCCGCGCCTCTATCTCTCGATCCGCCCCGGCGCGCGCTATTTCCACTCGCTGCGTCTGTTGCAGCGGGCGAAGGAGCGCGAGCCCAGACTCTTCACAAAATCGGGCATCATGGTGGGGCTGGGAGAGGCGCGCGAGGAGGTGATGCAAGTCATGGATGATTTGCGTTCGGCCAACGTCGATTTTCTCACCATCGGACAATACCTGCAGCCGAGCCCTCGCCATGCTCCCGTCGTGCGCTTCGTGCCGCCCGACGAGTTCGACGCGCTTCGCCGCATTGCGCGCGCCAAGGGGTTCGCCATGGTCGCCGCCAGTCCGCTCACGCGGTCGTCCTATCACGCGGCCGAGGACTTCGAGCGCCTCAGAGCCGCGCGGGGCTAGCAACCCGCCATCCCAAGCAAAGCGGAGGCGCCCTTGCCCAGCTTCGAGATGACGCGGCGCGTACCGTTCACCGCCCGGCAGATGTTCGCGGTCGTGGCGGACGTGGAGCGCTACCCCGAGTTCTTGCCCCTGTGCGAGGGCCTATCCATTCGTTCGCGCGAGGAGAAGAGCGGCGAAAGCATCCTCACAGCGACCATGAAGGTCGGCTACCACGCCATCGCAGAGTCCTTCACGAGCCGCGTGACGCTGCGGCCGGAGCAGAACGAGATCGTCGTCGCCTATCTCGACGGGCCCTTCACTCATCTCCACAACCGCTGGCGCTTCCGCGACGCGACCGGCGGGTCGGAAATCGAATTTTTCATCGACTACGCATTTGCCTCGCGCATGCTGGCGATGGTGATGGGTGCGGTGTTCGACAAGGCGGTGAGGAAGTACACGCACGCCTTCGAGGAGCGCGCGCGCATCCTTTATGGTGCGCGTGCCGCCAATGCCGCGGCGCCGACCGACGGTTAGCGGATCGTCTTCTCGACGTTGCGCGCGCTTGCCAGTCCGAGCACCGTCTCGAGCCCACGCACGCCCACAAGGATCGCCCCGTCGAGGTCTGCCTCGCTGAGGTCGGCGCCGGTCAGGTCGGCGCCCGTGAGATCGGCGCGCGACAGGTCCGCCTTCCTGAGAATGGCGCCGGACAAATCCGCGCCGCGCAGGTTGGCGAAGGCGAGCAGGGTGTAGGTCAGATCGGCGCGAATGAGCGTTGCGTGCGACAGGTCCGCACCCAGGAGCTCGGTGCGCCAGATGTGCTCGATGAACCCCGTCCGGCCGAAGGGGGCAAGCGTGGCGCCGGAAAGGTTGGCGCGGCTCAAATTGGCGCGGTTGAAGCGGCCGAAGATCTTGGCGCCGCTCAAGTCGGCGCGCTCGAAGCTTACCGCCTCGCTGCGCGGCGCCGCGAGCGTCGAGAAGGCCGAGGGACGCAGCAGACTGGCGCCGGACAGGTTTGCGCCATCGAAACGCACGCCAATGATGACGACGCGGTCGAGGCGTGTGGCGCTGAGGTCGGCCTTTGTGAGGTTGGCGCCAGTTAGGTCGGCACCGAACAGATCGCTGCCGGCGAGCTTGGCGCCCTTGAAGTTGAGCCCGCTCATATCGAGGTTGCGCAGGTTGAGATGGCTGATGTCGATCGGATTGCCCGGCTCCGCGCGAAAGAGCCGCTCGACCAGTTGACGTACGGTCACGTCCGCGGCGAGCGCGTATCCGGGCACCAGTCCGGCAAGGACCAGGGCAAGTGTCGCGACGCGGGGGAACTTGCGGAACATGGCTCTCATTCTTCCAACGATACGGGCCTGCGGCGCCACACCCTAACGCGCATTCTCGAAGAGACCTATTGCGTTCCTTGCGAGGACAACGCCTCGCGCGCCAAGGCAACCGCTTCGCGCACGCTCGCCAAACGGATCTCGGATCGCCCAATGTTGCCGAAACGGCACTCGCGCACGCGCGTCGCTTGTCCCTTCCTCGCCACGGCCAGATAAACGAGGCCCACGGGCTTGGCGGCGGAGCCGCCGTCGGGACCGGCGATCCCCGTCACAGCGATGGCGATATCGACCGGAGCATGCGCCAGGGCGCCCTCCGCCATCGCCTTCGCGACGTCGGCGCTGACGGCGCCAGCGTCCTCGATGAGCTGCGCGGCGACTCCCAGCAGCGCGCGCTTGGCGGTATTCGAGTAGGTGACGAGGCCGCGCTCCACGCTCGCCGAAGCGCCGGGGATCTCTGTCAGCAGCCCCGCCAGAAGGCCGCCCGTGCAGCTCTCGGCGGTGGCCAGCTTGAGAGCGCGGCGCTGCAGCTCGGTCAGCAGCGCCTGCGCGTCTCGCAAAAGCTCAGGCGGAAACAGGGTGCTCATGCCGCACAACGGTTAGCGGGCGCGCCTTGCACGCTCGACACAGTGTTCCGCACGCGGCGCGCCCCGTCAAACGGGTGCGAGCTTCTCCGCCTGATGCAGCAGGCTGTCGAGCAGATTGCGGCTTTCCGCTCCGATGGCGGCAATCGTTCGTTTCTGCGCATCCTGCCAAATGGGAAAAGCATCCTTGAGGACGGCCTGACCCTTTGCGGTCAGATGTAGGCCGCGGCCGCGGCGTCCGGCGGGCGGGTCCATGTTGATGTGGCCCAGCGCCAGAAGGCGTTTCAAGTTGCGCGACAGCGTCGACTTCTCGATGTCGAGGTCGTGACCGATCTCGACGGCGGTGATGCTGTCGCGCGCGGCGAGTTGCGCGAGCAGCGTGTACTGGCTTGCCGTGATCCCCAGCGGACGCATCGCGTCGTCGTAGACCCGCGTGATGATGCGGGAGAGCTGGCGCACCCGCGTTGCAAGGCAAGCGCCCGCCGTCATCTCAGCGATGTCGGCAATACTGGCGGTCTCAGTTGGCGTGCGCTCCAGCGTATGTGTCATGAGATTCATGTCGTTCGGCCCCCGCGTTCGCTCGTGGTCATACAACCCCTAACGCTTGATGCCGCGATTCTGTCGCAGGGGTCAACGAGCGGAACGTGTCGATCTTTTGCCGAATCAGCTAGGGGCCAGAATTGTTGCATTGGCGAGCGCCGCGATTCCTTCGCGCCGGCCCACAAAACCGAGGCCTTCCGTCGTCGTTGCCTTGACGCTCACGCGGCGAACGTCGATCTGCAGGATCGCGGCAATGGCTTGGCGCATGGCGGTGCGGTGGGGCCCCACTTTGGGCTCCTCGCACAGGATCGTCACATCGACGTTCGCGATACGCCCACCCAGGGCGCGCACGCGGGCTCCGGCGTCCTCCAGGAAGAGCCGCGAGGGCGCACCGCGCCAGGCCGGATCGCTCGGTGGAAAATGCGCGCCGATGTCGCCGTCGCCGATGGCGCCCAGGATGGCGTCGGTGAGGGCGTGCAACGCCACGTCGGCGTCCGAGTGACCCTCCAGCCGGTGCGTGTGCGGCAGTTTCACCCCACACAACCAAACATGATCTCCAGGTGCGAAGGCGTGGACGTCGAAGCCGCTGCCCGACCACGTCTCGTGCAGCGCAGCCGCGGGAGCCAGAAGACGCTCGGCCAGAGTGACATCCTCAGGTGTCGTCAGCTTCATGTTGCCGCCCGAGCTTGCCACGAGTTGGACGGCCAGCCCCGCCCACGCGGCAAGCCCGGCATCGTCGGTGAAGCCCGCCTGGCCCATGTCGGCCGCACGGCGGTGGGCGGCGAGGATCGGCGCGAAATGGAAGGCCTGGGGGGTCTGCGCACGCCACAGGTTCGCGCGGTCGACGGTTTCCGCAATCGTCCCGTCGGCCGCGGCGCGCTTCAGGGTATCGGCCACCGGCTCAGCGGCGATGGCTGCGGGTCTCTCATCCAGCGCAGCAAGCAGACGGCTGACCAGATCGGCGGAGAGAAACGGGCGCGCGGCGTCGTGGATCAGGACGCGATCGGGCGCGCGTGGCGCCAGCGCCTCTAGCCCGAAGCGGACGGAATCCTGCCGGGTCGCCCCCCCTGGAACCGGATCGACGAGGCGTGCGGCAAACGGCCTCGCCGCCGTCTCGTAAAAGGGCCGGTCGTCGGGATGAATGACGACCTCCACCGCCTCAATTTGCGGGTGGCCCGCCAGCACCCGCAGGGAATGGGCAAGCACGGGTGCCCCGCCCAGTGGGAGATACTGCTTGGGGACGCCGCCTGTGCCGCGGGCGCGCGCGCCCCGGCCCGCAGCCACGATAACGGCCACCGTCGTTGTCATTGCCGTCCACGCTATGGGAAACCACGGCCTGCTTAGACGCATCCGGCGCATACGGCAATTGTGATGCGTCTTGTTCGCGCTTGCGAAATAAGAAACTTCCCCCTATTCTGCTCAAATCACGGGCAACTTCTAAGACTGCCTATTTGATAGGCAATTCATGAGATCATCAGCGAGAATGACCGACGCCGCATTCCACATCGGCCGGCAATCCGTGGCCAACGGTGTCCTGCTCGCACCCATGTCGGGTGTGACGGACCTGCCGTTTCGCCGAATGGCGCATCGGCTGGGAGCCGGTCTCGTCGTCTCCGAGATGGTGGCGAGCGAGGACCTCGTGCGCCAGCGCGCCGATGTGGTGCGCCGGACCGCCGGGCGGGACGTGCGCCCCTTCGTCATACAACTCGCCGGTCGCGAGCGGCGCTGGATGGAGGAGGGCGCGCGTATCGCCGAAGCGCTCGGCGCCGACGTCGTCGATATCAACATGGGGTGCCCGGCGCGCGAGGTCACGGGAAAGCTTTCGGGCAGCGCGCTCATGCGCGACCTCGATCACGCGCTGTCGCTGATCGCCGGCGTCGTGCGCGCCGTTGCCATCCCGGTCACGCTCAAGATGCGGCTGGGCTGGGATGATAGGAGCCGCAATGCCGCTGAGCTTGCGCATCGGGCCGAAGCTGCGGGCATCCAACTCATCACCGTGCATGGACGGACGCGCTGCCAGTTCTTCAAGGGGCGCGCGGATTGGAGCGCGGTTCGCGAGGTGAGCCGCGCCGTCACCGTCCCCGTCGTCGTCAACGGCGACATCGGCTCGGCGCCCGAAGCTCGGGCCGCGTTGCAGGTTTCCGGCGCCGCCGGTGTCATGGTCGGGCGCGGCGCCTACGGAGCGCCCTGGCTTCCAGCCCGCATTGCGGCGTTCCTGTCGTCGGGGCGCGATCCCGGACCGCCACCGCTTTGCGAGCAGGCGCGCATTGCGCGTGAGCATGTCGAAGCGATGCTGTCGCACTACGGCACGGAGCTGGGCTTGCGCAACGCCCGCAAGCACATCGGCTGGTACCTGGAAAAGACCGGGCGGGCGACCGAGGTCGTGAAATCCTGGCGCCGCCGACTGTGCACCGACGAGTCGGTCGCTCGCGTCCTTCAGGGGCTAGTCGAGTTCTACGACGAGGCGGAGGAGGCAGCGGCATGAGCAGATCGGCTGCCGTGCGCACGCAGGTTTCGTCCCGGCGCCCCGTCGAGCACGACCTTTTGTTGACCGCCTTGCCCCATCCCATTCTCGTCCTCGCGGAGGACAACCGCATCGTCTACGCGAACTCGTCCGCCGAAGCGTTCCTCTCGACGGGAATAGCGCTCCTGAAACGCGTGCGCCTCGATGACGTGGTCGCGTTCGGCTGCCCGCTGACGGCGCTGGTGGAGCAGGTGCGCCGCTCCGGCTCGACCGTGAACGAGTACGGCGTCGAGATCACCACGCCGAAGTTCGCCGGGCCCAAGCTCGTCGACGTCTATGCCGGTCCGTTTCCCGATCAGCCGGGCCTCATCGTGCTGATGCTGCAACAGCGCAACATGGCGATGATGATCGAGCGGCAGCTGACGCACCGTGCCGCGGCGCGCTCGGCATCGGGGCTGGCCGCCGTGCTCGCGCACGAGATCAAGAACCCGCTGTCGGGCATCCGCGGTGCCGCCCAGCTCCTGGAGCAGGAGCTTTCCGATGCGGACCGGACGCTGACCCAGCTCATCTGCTCGGAAACCGATCGCATCCGCAATCTCGTGGATCGCATGGAGGTGTTCGGCGATGAGCGGCCGCTCGCCAAGGACCCGGTCAACATTCACGACGTGCTCGAGCACGTTCGGCGCCTCTGCGAGACGGGCTTCGCCCGCGGCATTCGCTTCATCGAGGATTACGACCCCTCGCTTCCGCCCGTGCCCGGCAATCGCGACAAGCTCGTGCAGGCATTCTTGAATCTCGTGAAGAACGCCGCCGAGGCCATTGGAGAGAACAAGAAGAACGGCCGGATCGTGATGCAGACGTCGTTTCGACCCGGCGTCCGCCTCTCGGTGCAAGGCTCCGACACCCGCATCAGCCTGCCGCTCATGATCCAGATCGAGGACAACGGCGGCGGTATTCCCGATCACCTCAAGGCGCATCTCTTCGACCCGTTCGTTACGACAAAGCCCCACGGAACGGGGCTCGGCCTCGCCCTCGTCGCCAAGATCATCAACGATCACGGCGGCATCATCGAGTGCGACAGCGAGCCCAACCGCACCGTGTTTCGCGTGCTCTTGCCCATGCAAGACCGCGAGTCCGCCCCCAAGCCCCGCTCGAGCCCGAGGTAACCCATGGCCCGTGGCACCATTCTCATTGCCGACGACGACACTGCGATCCGCACCGTGCTCAATCAGGCGCTCGCGCGCGCCGGCTACGCACCGCGCGCGACCGGTAACGCCTCGACGCTGTGGCGCTGGGTCAGTCAGGGGGAAGGGGACGTTGTTCTAACCGACGTCGTCATGCCCGACGAGAACGCCTTCGACCTCATTCCGCGCATCAAGAAGCTCCGCCCCGATCTGCCGATCATCGTCATGAGCGCACAGAACACGCTGATGACGGCGCTGACGGCGGCCGAGAAGGGAGCCTACGAATATCTGCCCAAGCCCTTCGATCTGAACGAGGTCGTGGCGGTCGTCGGGCGTGCGCTGACGCAGCCGGGGCGCCGCCTGCAACGTCCCTCGCAGGAGGTCGAGAACGAGGAGCTGCCATTGATCGGGCGCTCGCCGGCGATGCAGGAGATCTACCGCGTCCTCGCGCGGCTGACCCAGACCGATCTCACGGTGATGATCAACGGCGAGAGCGGCACCGGCAAAGAATTGGTGGCCCGCGTGCTGCACGACTATGGGCGGCGGCGCCAGGGCCCGTTCGTCGCCATCAACATGGCCGCGATTCCCCGCGAGCTGGTCGAGAGCGAGCTCTTCGGTCACGAGAAGGGGGCCTTCACCGGCGCCCAGTCCCGCACGCACGGCCGGTTCGAGCAGGCCGAAGGCGGGACGCTGTTCCTCGACGAGATCGGCGACATGCCGCTCGATGCTCAGACGCGCCTGCTCAGGGTGCTGCAGGAAGGCGAGTACACCACCGTCGGCGGGCGCACGCCCATCAAGACCAACGTGCGCATCATTGCCGCCACGCACCGAGATTTGAAGTCGCAGATCCAGCAAGGGCTGTTCCGCGAGGACCTCTTTTATCGGCTCAACGTCGTGCCCATTCGCATTCCGCCGCTGCGCGAGCGGCTGGAGGACGTGGGCGACCTCGTGCGCCATTTCCTCCGCCAGGCCGCGCGCGAGGGTCTTGGGCAGAAGTCGATCGAGGCGGCAGCCATCGACCGCCTGAAGTCGCATCCTTGGCCCGGCAACATCCGCGAGCTGGAGAATTTCGTGCGCCGGGTTGCCGCGCTCTACACGCAGGACACGCTCACCAGCCAGATCATCGAGCAGGAGCTGACCGACGCGCTGCCCGACAAGTCGATCGATGCGGGAGCCGCGGATGCCAAGGACCTCAGCGAGCAGGTGGAGCGCTACCTGGCCGGGTACTTTGCCGGTTTCGGCAAGGACCTGCCCCCACCGGGTCTTTACGAGCGGGTCATTCGCCAGGTGGAGCTGCCGCTGCTCACCGCCGCCCTGGCGGCCACGCGCGGCAATCAGATCCGCGCCGCGGAGCTTCTGGGATTGAACCGCAATACCCTGCGCTCGCGCATCCGGGCCCTGGATATTCGGGTCTTTCGGACGCCTCAACCCTGAGGTTTTTACCTCTCGCATCGAAACTCAAGCATAAGCGCGGCAGGCGCTTGCCTGTCCTCAGGCGGCGTGTTACCCATCGGACACGTCGCGAAAATGTCACAGTCCGTTGTTTTGCTGCGATCGGGCTAAGCCACAGTTACATGATAGCGCTCCCCACTGGCTCGCCCCGTCAGGCCGCTGGCCTGCCACTTGAGAACCGGGCCCCTACCGGCCTTTGAAAGAGAGTCTGATGCCGGCCGTCCACGTTGCTCCGCGGCGACGACTTGACCTGGGTGAGGGATCGTCTCCCCTCAATCCCAGCGATCGGGCTTTTTGGATCGGCTTGAGCGTCGTCCTGCTCTCGCTCGTCTCTGCGTTCGCCACCTACCTGATCCTGACCGGACTGACGCCCATCGCCCCGCGCGGCGAGGTCGTGTTCGTCGTCCTCTTCCTCAACGTCGTGCTGATCGTCGCGATGATCGCGCTGCTGACCTGGCAGGTCGCAGGGCTTGCCCGCGCGTGGCGCCAGAAAATCCCCGGTGCCCGCCTGCATATCCGCATTGTGGCGCTGTTCAGCATTATCGCTGCGCTGCCGGCACTCTTGCTCGCCGTGGGGGCGACGGTCACCTTCTCGCGCTCCCTCGACAGCTGGTTCTCGACGCGAACACGCGCGATCGTCTCGAGCTCGCGTGACGTGGCCAACGCCTACCTCGACGAGCACGGGCAGGTGATCCGCACCGACATCGTCAACATGGCCCGCGATCTGGATGCCGCAGCGGGCTCGGTCGAAGCCGATCCGGCCAAGCTGCAACGGCTGGTCATGGTGCAGGCCGGCTTGCGCGACCTGCCCGCCGCCTACGTGATCGGGCAAGACGGCAAGCTGGTCCTCGCAGCAACCGCTGATAACAAGATCCCCTATATCGCACCGCCCGCCACCGTGATCCGCCAGGCCGAGGCGGGGCAGGTGCCTTTGATGATGCCGACCGCGAACCGCTATTGGGTCGCAGCCGTGACCAAGCTCGACAAGTTACCCGGCAAGCTGCTCTATGTGGCCCGCGGCGTAAGTCCCACTGTGATCCGTCACCTGCAGCTCACGGCGCAGAACGTCGACGAGTTCAATCGTCTGCGCAAAGCCCGCGGCGGCCTCAAGGTCGCGCACGGGCTGATGTATTTGATGGTGTCGATGACGGCGCTGCTGGCCGCCATTTGGGCCGGCTTATGGTTCGCGGGGCGCTTCGTGGCGCCCATACGCCGTCTCATCGCCGCTGCCGAAGAGGTCTCGACCGGCAACTTGATGATCTCGCTGCCCGAGAAGCGGGGCGAGGGCGATCTGCGCCGCCTGTCGAAGACCTTCAACACGATGACGCGCGAGCTCAAGCACCAGCGAGACGCGCTCGTCACCGCCAACGAGCAGCTGCTCGAGCGGCGCCATTTCATGGAGGCCGTGCTGTCAGGCGTTTCCGCCGGCGTGATCGGTCTCGACAGCCAGGACCGCATCACCCTCGTGAGCCGGGCGGCTGGAAGTCTGCTCGGTCTCGTCGATAGCGACCTCGTAGGCAAGAAGCTCAAGGATGTCATCCCGGCGTTCGGCGCGGTCCTCGACAAGGGGGACGAGCACACGCTCAAGGCGCGGTCGCTCGAGGAGGTGACGCTCTGTGTCGGTGACGAGGAGCGCACCTTTGCCGTGATGGTGACGCGCGAGCGGGCCAGCGGCGGCGACGTCGGATCCGTCGTCACCTTCGACGACGTGACGGACTTGGTCGTGGCCCAGCGCACCGCCGCCTGGGCCGACGTCGCCCAGCGCATCGCCCATGAGATCAAGAACCCGCTTACGCCCATTCAACTGGCCGCCGAGCGGCTGCGCAAGAAGTACGCCAAGAGCATCACCCACGACCGCGAGACCTTCGACCGCCTGACGACGACGATCGAGCGCCAGGTCGGCGACCTCAAGTCCATGGTCGACGAGTTCGCCGAGTTCGCGCGCATGCCCAAGCCCGAGATGGCCCGCCACGATCTGCGCCACGCCGTGCAGGAGCCGGTCGTGCTGTTTCGCGAAGGCCATCCCGAGATCCTCTACGAGCTCAAGCTGCCGGAAAAGCCCATCCTCATGTCGTTCGACCGCCGCCTGATGTCGCGGGCCGTCACCAACCTGGTCAAGAATGCCAGCGAGGCCATCGAGGCGGCCAAAGAGACCAACGGCAAGGCGAACGGCTTGAAGGGACACGTCGAGACGATCGTCACGCCGCAGAGCGACCGGGTCACCATCGAGGTGATCGACAACGGCATCGGCCTGCCCAAGCAGAACCGCGCGCGGCTGCTCGAGCCCTACGTCACCACCAAGGGGCACAAGGGCACCGGCCTGGGTCTCGCCATGGTGCAGAAGATCACCGAGCAGCACGGCGGCACGCTGACGCTCGAGGACGCGCCCCAAGCCCCGGGGCGAACGCACGGGGCGCTGGTACGCATCACCTTGCCTCTGGAAGCGCCACGCGGCGTCGTGCGGCCAGAATCATCCGCCTCATCCAACCAACGAGCACCGGCCCAACAGGCCTGACCGGAATCGATCGAAGGAGTGACCGATGCCAGCTGACATCCTCATCGTCGACGACGAGGCCGACATCCGAGACTTGGTTGCCGGTATACTCGAGGACGAGGGGCACAATGCGCGGCTCGCCCGCGACAGCGACGAGGCTCTCCGCGCGATCGAGGAGCGCCGCCCGCATCTCGTCATCCTGGACATCTGGTTGCAAGGCAGCCGCCTCGATGGTCTGGAGGTGCTGTCCTACATCAAACGCTCGTTTCCCGAGCTGCCGGTGGTCATCATCTCCGGTCACGGTAACATCGAGACGGCGGTCACTGCCATCAAGCGGGGCGCCTACGACTACATCGAGAAACCGTTCAAGGCCGACCGCCTGATCCTGGTGACGCTCAGGGCGCTCGAGGCATTCCAACTCAAACGCGAGGTGAAGGAGCTCAGAGAGCGCTCGAGCTTCTCGGCCGATATGGTCGGCAAGTCGTCCGCGATCAACCAGCTTCGCAACGCCATCGACCGCGTGGCCCCGACCAACAGCCGCATCCTGATCCGCGGACCGTCCGGCTCGGGCAAGGAGCTGGCCGCTCGCGTCATTCACATGAAGTCGGCGCGTGCAGAGGCTCCGTTCGTGGTTCTCAACGCCGCAGCAATGGCGCCCGACCGCGTCGAGGAGGAGCTGTTTGGCACGGAGGATCGCACCGGGGCCCCGCGCAAGGTGGGCGCGCTCGAGGAGGCGCACGGTGGCACGCTCTATATCGACGAGGTCGCCGACATGCCCGTGGAGACCCAGGGCAAGGTGCTGCGCGTGCTTGTCGAGCAGAAGTTCCTGCGGCTCGGCGGGGCGCAGAAGGTGGCGGTCGACGTGCGCATCATCTCGTCGACCAGCCGCGATCTGGAGCGCGAGATCAACGAGGGGCGCTTCCGCGAGGACCTCTATCACCGGCTCAACGTCGTGCCGCTGCGCGTCCCCAGCCTGGCGGAACGGCGCGAGGATATTCCCGAGCTCATTCAGTATTTCGTCAGCCAGTTGAGCAGCGCCTCCGGCCTGGCGCCGCGGCGCATCGGCGAGGACGCCATCGCCGTGCTGCAGGCGCACGACTGGCCCGGCAACGTGCGCGAGCTCAGGAACAACATCGAGCGGCTGATGATCCTGGCCGGCGGGGACCCGAACACGGTCATCACGGCCGACATGCTGCCCGAGGAGATCGGCTCCAACGTGCCGCTACCGGTCAACGGGGGCGCCGAGCACCTGATGTCGCTGCCCCTGCGCGAGGCGCGCGAGATCTTCGAGCGCGAGTATCTTCTGGCGCAGATCAACCGCTTCGGCGGCAACATCTCGCGCACCGCCGAGTTCGTCGGCATGGAGCGCTCCGCGCTGCATCGCAAGCTGCGGGCGCTGGGCGTCTCCTCGGAGCATCGCGGCACCGAGGTGCGCCAAGCCTAATCGAGGCCTGATCCGGGCCTGATCGCAGCGTAGAGGCAACTTATCTGGCGCTCGTTTCCTCGTTGGGGTGCTCGTGAGCCGCATCGTCTATGTCAACGGCCGCTACGTCCCGTACGCGAAGGCTGCCGTGCACGTGGAGGATCGCGGCTTTCAGTTCGCCGACGCCATCTACGAGGTCTGCCAGGTGCGCGACGGCCGCCTGGTCGATGAGCCCCGCCACATGGCCCGGCTCACCCGCTCGCTGGCCGAGCTCAGAATCGAGCGGCCCATGAGCGCGCCCGCGCTCGCCCACGTCCTGCGCGAGACCATCCGCCGCAACCGCGTCAAGGACGGCATCGTCTATCTGCAGGTCACGCGCGGCGAGGGCCCGCGCCAGTTCACGTTTCCGGGAGCCGACGTGCCCAGATCCGTCGTCTGCATCGCACGCTCTCTCCCGCCCGAGCCCCAGGAGGAGCAGGCGCGCCAGGGTATCGCCGTCAAATCCATGCCCGACATCCGCTGGCAACGCTGCGATATCAAAACGGTGATGCTGCTGCCGGCCTGCCTCGCCAAGGAGGCCGCGCGCGCTGAAGGAGCCCGCGAAGCGTGGTTCGTGGATGCCGACGGCTTCGTCACCGAAGGCGCGTCGAGTAACGCCTGGATCGTTTCCAGCGAAGGGACTGTCATCACCCGGCAAATTGCGCCGACTATTCTCGGTGGAGTCACGCGAGCCACGCTGATCGACGTGCTGACAGAGGAGGGGGTGCCATATCTGGAACGACCATTTCGTATCGCCGACGCGCTGGCAGCCCGCGAGGCCTTCATCACGTCCGCGACCAACACCGTGATGCCGGTCGTGCGCATCGACGGCAGCGCGATCGGCGACGGCAAACCGGGACCCCTAACCCAACGGCTTCGCTCGAAATTTGACCAGTTTGCCGACATTTCAGGCGCGTGAATCTCTTCTTTTTGAAGAGGAAATTGGTATACCTTTCAGGGTGCACTGCGGTATAACGTTATTATATTACATTGTGCACGTTCGCTCGCCGAGCGGCCCAAACTACCCATGCAGACCTAGAACAGGCGGATAAAAAAATGGGTGCAGACCGAGTCCAGAACCTTCAGGACACCTTCCTGAACCACGTACGCAAGAACAAGACGCCGCTTACCATCTTTCTCATCAACGGCGTGAAACTCCAGGGGATCGTCAGCTGGTTCGACAATTTTTGTGTGTTGCTGCGCCGCGACGGTCACTCGCAGCTCGTGTATAAGCATGCGATCTCGACCATCATGCCCGGGCAGCCCGTCCATCTCATGGAGACGGAAACGACCGAGGCCTAACCTGGAACGGCCACGGCCATCGACGAGCGCGTTGACATAGGAGCAGCGGAACGGGGGGACGAGCTGGCGCGGCAAACGCCGGCTGTGCGCGCTCTGGTGCTCGTACCCGATCTCAAACGCGCCACCCATTCCCGGCTCGAGCAAGCAAACGGCACGAAACCCGCCACCGCTCCCCTGCACGCAATCCATGATCGCCTCAGCGAAGCCACCGGACTTGCCGAGGCGATCGAGCTGGCGGTTGAGCAAAGCCTCATCGTTCCCGTCCCCCATCCGCGGCCGGCCACGCTCTTTGGCACCGGCAAGGTCGAGGCGCTCAAGGCGCTCATCGCCGCGCACGACGTCGCCCTCGTCATCATCGATCACCCCGTCTCGCCCATCCAGCAGCGCAACCTGGAGCGCGCCTGGAATGTGAAGGTGCTCGACCGCACGGGGCTGATCCTGGAGATCTTCGGACGGCGCGCGCGCACCAAAGAGGGGCGGCTGCAAGTCGAGCTCGCGCACCTGTCCTACCAGAAGAGCCGGCTCGTGCGCACCTGGACCCACCTTGAACGCCAGCGCGGCGGCTACGGCTTCCTCGGCGGCCCGGGCGAGGCGCAGATCGAGCTCGACCGGCGCATGATCGACGAGCGCATCATAGCCATCCGCAAGGAGCTGGAGGTCGTCGTCAAGACGCGCGCCCTGCATCGCAAGGGACGCCGCCGCGTGCCCTATCCGGTGGTCGCCATCGTCGGCTACACCAACGCCGGCAAGTCGACGCTGTTCAACCGCATCACAGGGGCGGACGTCTTCGCCAAGCAGCAGGTGTTCGCCACGCTCGACCCCACCATGCGCGAGGTGCGCCTGCAGAGCGGGCGTCGCATCATCCTCTCCGACACGGTCGGCTTCATCTCGGATCTGCCGACGATGCTGGTCGCCGCCTTCCGTGCGACGCTCGAGGAGGTGATCGGCGCGGATCTCATCTTGCACGTGCGCGACATCTCGCACGCCGAGACCGACGCCCAGGCGCGCGACGTGGAGGGCGTGCTCGCAGGCCTCGGCATCGACACGCTGGCGGCCGACGGTCCCATCCTCGAAGTATGGAACAAGATCGATCTTTTGAGCCCGGTGACGCGCGAGGAGGCGACAAGCGCCGCCAAGTGGGCGGAGGACCGGCCGGTTCTGGTCTCGGCCGCGACGGGGGAGGGGATCGACGCGCTGCTCTCGGCAATCGATGCCCGTCTCGGACGCGGCGACGAGATCCTCGACCTCGTCATCCCCGCAGAGCAGGGCCAGCTCATCAACTGGGTCTATGAGGAGGCTCAGGTGCTTACCCGCGAGAACCTGCCGACGGGCGAGGTGGGCGTGCGCGTGCGCATTGCGGCGGAGAAGAAGCAGCGGCTGCTGGCCCAGATCCGCCGCGCCGGCGCCGCCGTGGCG
>CAYUBZ010000004.1:0-26181 GCA_964443205.1 uncultured Hyphomicrobium sp.
TGATGCGCAATCTCAAGGTGTACAAGGGGGCCGAGCATCCCCACGCCGCCCAGAACCCCGAGCCGCTCGACGTGGCCAAGCTCAACCGCAAGAACGTGAGGGTCTAACGAGATGGCTCAGGAAACCAAGTCTCTGGAAGACCTCGGCGAGATCAAGAGCGCCAGCCCACCCGCCGAGGCCGCGCCCGAGCACGTGCAAAAGCTCGACAGTCTGGGTCGCGCGTATGCCACCGGCAAGCGCAAGAACGCTGTGGCCCGCGTCTGGCTGAAGCCGGGCAAGGGCGTGATCACGGTCAATGCCAAGGACTACACCTTGTATTTCGCCCGCCCCGTGCTGCAGATGCTCTTGCAGCAGCCGCTCACAGCCGCCGGGCGCAACACCCAGTACGACATCATGGCCACCGTCATGGGCGGCGGGCTCTCAGGGCAGGCCGGCGCGGTGCGCCACGGCATCTCCAAGGCACTCACCTACTACGAGCCCGAGCTGCGCCCCGTGCTCAAGAAGGGCGGGTTCCTGACGCGCGATAGCCGCGTCGTCGAGCGCAAGAAGTACGGCCGCGCAAAAGCGCGCCGCAGCTTCCAGTTCTCCAAGCGCTAGGCCGCGGAACTTCCGTTTCGCTCTTCGACAGCCCGCCGCGAGGCGGGCTGTTTTTTGTCGATGGGCACAAGTGCCTATGCGCACGCAGGCTTGCCGTCCCCGCGCGCCCAATGCCAAATAGCGCCTCGTGAAGCGGTCATTGCCAACCGCTGCGGACGGAGAAACGCGCGCGTCGTCGGGGTGCACGGCGACGACCAAAGATTTCGAGGGGCTTGAGCGATGGATTGGCTGACTCACGACCTGATGGAGATGCTCGGCGCCTTCATGGACAGGGCCGAAGACCTGCTCAGCCTCGACTGGTACCGTGAAAACATCGTTGCCCTTCTCAACATCACCATGATCGATCTGGTGCTGGCCGGCGACAACGCCATCGTCGTCGGTCTGGCAGCATCGCGCGTCGCGCCCGAGATCCGGGCCAAGGTCATCTTCTGGGGGATCACCGCGGCCGTCATTCTTCGCATCATTTTCGCAGCGATCACCGTCCAGCTGCTCGCCATCATCGGCCTGACGCTCGCGGGCGGCATCCTGCTTTTGTGGGTGTGCTGGAAGATGTTCCGGCAGATCAGGTCGGCCGACAACCACACTCAGGTGGCCGCCACCATGCCCGATCCCGAGATGGGCTTCTGGTCCGCCGTCGGGCTCATCACGCTCGCCGACGTCTCCATGTCGCTCGATAACGTGCTGGCCGTTGCCGGCGCGGCGAAGGGCTCGATACTGGTGCTCGTCATCGGTCTCGCCGTGGCGATCGTGCTGATGGCGATTGCCTCGCACCTCATCGCCGGCCTTCTCGTCCGATACCGTTGGATCACCTGGATCGGGCTTCTGATCGTCTTCTGGGTGGCGGTCGACATGATCTACGAGGGCACGCACGAGGTGATCACCGAGCGCGCGCAAGGCTCCTCAGAGACATTGTTGCCAAGTATTTCTCATCGATTTTGGCAAGTTTGACGTTTCGGGAGCACGGTTCTGCATGGATCGGGGTGGTGGCCGGCCCGGGGGCGCCGGACCCGCGTATTGACAGCACCGCCCACCGGACCTAGAGCCCGCGCTGAAGCGCAATTGGACTTGAGCCCGTGACCGCCCAGACCGACACCACCACCGGAGCCTCGGCGAAGCCGAAGGTCTTCATCGACGGCGAGGCCGGCACTACCGGACTTGAGATCCGCGAGCGGCTCGCCCGTGTCCCGGAGATCGAGGTCGTGAGCATCGATCCCGCCAAGCGCAAGGACGCGCCCGCGCGCAAGGCGCTCATGGCGGAGGTCGATGTCGTCGTGTTGTGCCTGCCCGACGCCGCCGCACGCGAGGCGGTGGCGCTGGCGGACCAATTGGGCGATGCGTCGCCGCGCATCCTCGATGCCTCGACGGCGCACCGGGTCGCCCCCGGCTGGGTCTACGGTTTTCCCGAGCTCGACAAGAATCAATCCGACGCCGTGCGCAAGGCCCGGCGGGTCGCCAACCCCGGCTGCTATCCGACGGGGGCAATCGCGCTCATCCGGCCGCTGGTCGATGCAGGACTTCTGCCGCCCGACACGGCCCTCACCATCAACGCCGTCAGCGGCTACTCCGGCGGCGGCCGGACCATGATCGAGGCTCACGAGGCCGGCGCGGCCCCGTCCTTCGAGCTCTACGGTCTCGCCATGGAGCACAAGCACATTCCGGAGCTGGTGCAGTACGCCAAGCTCACGCGGCGGCCGATCTTCGTGCCCTCGGTCGGCCATTTCCGCAAGGGCATGCTGGTCTCCATCCCTCTCCACCTCGACACGCTGCCCGGAAAACCATGCCCGCGCGATCTGGAGCTGGCGCTCGACGCGCACTACCGCGACAGTGAGCTGATCAGCGTCATGCAGGAGCCGGCGGCCAAGATGACCAGGCTCGACGCCGAGAGCCTCAACGGAACGGACCGGCTCGAGATCTTCGTGTTCGGGAATGCCGCGCTCAATCAGGCGCTGCTCGTGGCGCGGCTCGACAACCTCGGAAAGGGTGCTTCCGGCGCGGCGGTGCAGAACATCCGGCTGATGCTCGGTCTCGATGGACCCGGCGGAGCGCGCGGCCGTCAGCCGCGCGAGGCTGCGCGCGTCATAACGTGAAGGTGCAGGGTGGCGGTCGCGACGACGATCGCGGCGCCGGCCTGATGCGCGAGACCCAGCGCCAGCGGGACGCCCGATAGAAGTGTCAGGATGCCGATCCCCATCTGCGCCAGGATTGCCCCGGCGAGCAGCCCGGCCGAGCCGACGGCCCGCTCGTCCTGGCCCGCACGGGCGAGCGCCGTCACGTGCCAGAGCGCGAGTGCGGCGAGCGCGTACGCCACGACACGATGGTCGAACTGCACCGTCGTGATGTTCTCAAAGAAGTTGAGATACCAGGGCGTGAGCGTCCCGAGCCCTTCCGGCACCAGCCGCCCGTCCATCAGCGGCCAAGTGTTGTAGGCGAGCCCCGCCTTCAAGCCGGCGACGAGGGCGCCCAGTCCGGCCTGCACGAGGACGAGCCCGAAGAGCACAAGCGCGAACCGCCACTGGCCGCGCGTGACCGTCTGCGCAGGGGTACGGGCGGCCGCGGGGCCGACATCGAGCGCCAGCCAGACCAGAAGTGCCAAGATCGCCAGCGCGGTCAGCAGGTGCAGCGCCAGGCGGTACTGGCTGACGTCGACGCGGTCGATAAGGCCCGACATCACCATGTACCAGCCGATTGCGCCTTGCAGCGCGCCCAGCGCCAGCACGCCGAGGAGCTTGGGCGCAAAGCCGGGACGCAGCTTGCCCGCCAGCCAGAAGCCGACAAACGGCAGCGCAAAAGCGATTCCGATGAAGCGCCCGAGAAAACGGTGCGCCCACTCCCACCAGTAAATGACCTTGAACGCGCCAATCGACATGCCCGCGTTGACGATGGCGTATTGGGGCGTCGCCTGATACTTCGCGAACGCGGCCTGCCAATCGGCCTCGTTCAGCGGCGGGATGGCGCCGAGGATTGGCTGCCACTCGGTGATCGAAAGACCGGAGTCGGTGAGCCGTGTCGCGCCGCCGACGACCACCATCGCGAAGACGAGGGCCGCCACGACCAGAAGCCACGTGCGTACGGCGGCATCGGCCGCCCGCCCCACGTCCAGCGGCACATGTCGTTGTGTCAGCGAAACCGCCACGGTCTAGAGTCCCCGAGCTGCATGTGAGGCGTGATAGAGGGCATCGGAGCGCCGATCAATGCGCCCAAGAACCGCGGCCGCCTTACGCCGGTAATTGATAGCCCGAGAGACGCTGCAGCGTGCTCATGACGGCGAACGGCACGCCCGAGAGCAGCGCCTTCACGTAGCGGATATCCTGGAAATCGCCGTTGAGCGACAGCCGCGGCAGCCCCGTGAGCACCTGCGCGTGCCCCGGGTAGAGCAGGCCCTTCCGCGTGGTCACCGCGGTCTTGAGACCCAGCTCCTCGGCGATCCGGAACTCTCTGGGCCCGGCGCTTTTCGCACATCCGTACGGATAGCTAAAGTGCCGGCACGGCCGACCGAGCTCCGCCTCGATGCGCATGACGCTTTCCGCCATCTCCGCGCGCACATCTGCCTCGGAAAGCTTGGCGAGGGCCCGATGCGACTTGGTGTGCGCGCCGATGGTCACCAGCGGGTCCTTCGCCAGCTCGCGCAACTCGTCCCACGACATGATGAGACCGGCCTGCGTGCTGCGCGCATCGATGTTGTGGTCGGCGGCGAGCTCGGCGACCGCTGCACGCGCCAGATCCTCCGGAATGGAGCGCAGCCACCAATAGATTTCGCGGTAGGCGACCTCCTTGTCGTGGTTGGTCCTGAGCGGGAAATGCCGCCCCTCCCCGTTCATCCCGAGTGTGATGTGGGAAGCGGCGCGCAGAACCCGCTCGAGCGTGAGCCACCACAAATCGCCCCTGCCATCCGCGAAATCGGTCGGTACGTAGATCGCGAAGGGAACACGATGGCGCTTGAAGATCGGATAGGCATAGGTGCGGTTGTCGCGGTAGCCGTCATCCAGCGTGAAGCACGCAAAGGGGCGCTCGCGCCTTCCTTGCAGCCGCTCCGGAATCTCGTCGAGGCCGATCACGTCGAAGCCGGCGCCGAGGATCCCCTCCACGACATCCTCCAGGAAATCGGGGGTCACGCGCAGGATGCGGTTCGGCTCGAAGGCCTGTGGCGGCTCGGGGCGAACCTCGTGGAGCATGAAGATGACGCCTGCACCGCCGGTGTAGGGCGCAAGCAAGCTCTCTGCTCCGGAATAGTGAACGGCCGCCAGGGCGGCTTTGAGAAGCTTGGTGGATCGCCGGCTCATGCTTCGTACTTCAGACGCAAATACTGTAAGGGCGGGATGCGCTCTCGGCCCCTGCCGGTCATCCCGCACTGCACTCGTCACTCGTCTTTTGCAGCAATATTCGTGCAGGAAGGCGTCGGAAACCTGAGCGCCGGGGCGGCGTCTCGATCCTCGGTTAACAAAATCTCAACGAAAGGCCCGTGCGCCGGCTCTGCGGCCGGCGCCTCACCCCGGCCGTGCCTCGCTGCTGCCTCTCGACATGAAGCGCGCGAGCCGCTCCTCGGCAAGCCGGGCGGATGCCGGTCGCTCAAGCCTGAATAGCTCGATGTCGGCCACCTCGAAGCCTAAGAACATTCCCGGCGCATCCGGCAGTCTCGATGCGCGCCGTTTTCCGTCCGCAACGATGACGCCGGCGTCGAAGCGGCCTTGGATTGCCTCGAACAGCGCCCGCGCCTCGCGGGTTTTTCCGACGATGACGATGTGATCGTAGGCGGTGTCGAGCGCGTCGAGCACGAGGTTGAGCTGATCGGGATCGAGCAGGGCCTCCTCGTCCCTTGCCGCCGCGCCCGCCGCAATCAAATGGGCGCTGCTTGCGGGCACGCGCGCCACGACGTCCTCGAATTTGGCCTCACCTTGCAGCAGCTCGTTTATTCCGGGTTGCTTGCGCGCACCGATCGCCTCGCTTACGCCCTCACCATCCGGGCTCCAATCTACCAATATGACGTCGGCCCCGGCCTCGGCCAGCGACATCGCCAGATCGACGCCATCGCTGCCGGCTTCGACGGCGTCCGCCTCGCCGGTGATCAAGGTGCGGAAGCCACCCATATCGGACGGACGCCCCAGGAGTTGATGGGCCAGGTCGGCGGCCGAATCGACCGTGGTCACGGCCCCAACGGATTTGGCCGCCGACGGCTCGGCGGCACTCGCCGTCGCTTGCGGCCCCGAGCGGACGAGATCAGCGGCGGCCGGCGACCACGCTACTTTCGGCTGGGGCGTGCGAGCGGCGGCAAACAAAGCCCGGGTGACGACAATCGCAATGCCAAACAGGAAGATGGCCACGGCAACGAGGGCCGCGTAGGGGAGCCTCTTGGGGAAGCTCGGCACGCTTGAGGGCCGGGCATTGGTGATGATCTGCGCCTCGATGGGGATTGCGCGGCTGTCGGCGCGGGCACGGTTGGACTCGTAGCGCGCCTGCAGCCGGTCCAGCTCGGACCGTTTCGACTTGGCGATAGCCTCCAGCTGGCGCAGCTTGACCTGGTCGCCACCGGTATTGACCACGCGCGATTTCATCTCGTCGAGGCTCTTTTTCACCGCTGCTTCGCGCAAGGCCGCGGCTTGCGCGCCCTTCTCGATACCCTCGACGATCTTCGCCACCTCGGATTTGATCTGACGCTGCAGACCGTTGAGGTCGGCGCGGATCTGGCGCATGCGCGGATGGGCCGGCAACAAGGTGGCCGACAGCTCCGACAGCTGCCGTTCCAAACGCACGCGCTGCTGCACCAGGTTCTGGATCAATGGCGACTTCTGCACGTCAGGCAACGCCTCGGCATTTCCCGCGCGCACCATCTCGCGCACCGATTCCGCACGCGCCTCCGCCTCGCTGCGCGCCGACTGAGCTTTTGTCAGCTCGGCGTTGATCTCGGTCAGCTGCTGCTGATTGAGCCCGGTATCGTTGGGACCACCCTTGAAGATGTTGGCTTGCCCCCGGAAGTGCTCGACGGCGGCCTCCGCCTCGCCCACCTCCTTCATCAGCTTGTCAATCTTCGGCTGCAGCGCCTTTTGGACCTCGTCGGTTCCGGCGACGGTTCGCGTCGCCAGCGACGTGCGGTAGGACTCCGCGATGCGGTTCGCAACCTCGGCTGCGAGCTTGGGGTCCTGCGAACTGAAGCGAATGCCTATGAAGCGGCTCTCCTTGGGGGAGTAGACATCGAGCCGGTCGAAATAGGCCTGGAGCACACGATCCTGCTCGCTCTCCTTGCCTCCGGTGAAGTCGAGCGCGCCCAGAATACGGCTGAGCAGCGTGGGCGGCGCGAGCGCGCTGTTGAACTCCGGCTTGTCGGCAAGGTGCTCGTCGGCGATGATCTCGACGGCGAGATCCGGTGACATCAAAGCGCGCAGATGCGTGTTGATGGCCTCCTTATCCAGCCGCGCCGCGGTAGTTTCGAACGAAGTGTCGCCCGGGGTCCCCTCCCGCTCGGGAGGAACGACCTGAATCTGCGCTTCCGACGTGTAGCGCGGCACGACGACGGACAGAACGGCGAACGCGATGACGCCGAGCGCAAGGCTCGCCACCAGCAGTTTCGGCAGGTTCGCGCGCAAGGCGCGCCAGATGGCGGTGATATCTATGTCGTCGGGGGAGGCGGCATTCATGGACTGAGGGACCCGCTCAAAGGAAGACCTAACCGTTGCGCCAAATTAGAGCGCCTCCAGGTAAGAAATTCCTTAAACGTCCAAAGAGAATACAGCCGCTCAGCATTTCTTAACCACTTGGGCACCAGATTGGAGGCCGAGACATCCACCTCTTTGGCCCTGCAATTCATGTCCCGACGGCTGGCAACACTCACGGCGGCTTTGCTTCTCGTTCTCGGTCTGGGCGGCTGCGCGCAGGACGACCTCGGGCTCGGCGACCTGTTTGCCGCCGACGTCATCTACGACGCTCCCCCGCCCGGCCCTCCCCCTCCTGGCCAGCCGATTCCCATTTCCAGCCTCAAGGATTGGGGCCAGACGACGGTCTATCCGGCCGGCCGTCAGGTCTCGCCGCAGCCTGTTCCATGGGGCGAGGCGGTCGTCGTTGCGGCACCCCCACCCGGCTACGGGGCGCCCGGCGCGCATGACCCCTATATTCTGGATACCGGCGACAAGCTGCGGGTGTTCGTCTACGGGCAGCCCAACCTGTCGCGCATCTACACCGTGGACCAAGTCGGCAACATCGCGTTCCCGCTCGTCGGCTCCGTCCGCGCGCGCGGCCGGACGACCACCGAGCTCGAGCGGTCCATCCGTGCCCGGCTCGCCCGCGACTTCGTGCGCGACCCCTTCGTGACGGTCGATGTCGCGCAGAACCGGCCGTTCTTCATTTTGGGCGAGGTGCGGCTTCCGGGCCAGTATCCGTTCGTATCAGGCATGACGGTCGAGACCGCGGTGGCCATCGCCGGCGGCTACACCGAGCGCGCCAGCGAGCGCCGGTTCCGCATCACGCGGCGGATGGGCCCCCTCGTTGACCAGATTGAAGCTCCCTCCGACTACACTCTGCTGCCGGGCGATACGGTCTACGTGTTTGAACGCTTCCTCTAGGGTCGGGCCACGGAGGGTGGCGAGCGTGAGTGAGCGCTTTCGCATCCTGCACTGCTTGCGCGCGCCGGTCGGCGGCCTCTTTCGCCACGTCCTCGATTTGAGCGCCGAGCAGTCCGCCCGCGGGCACGACGTGGGCCTCGTAATCGATTCAACGACGGGAGACCAGTTAACCGAGCAGCGGCTGTCGCGCGCGGCACCGCGCCTGACGCTCGGCGTCTCCCGCATTCCCATGAGCCGTCTGCCGGGCCTCGGCGACGTCGCGGTCGCGCGCACCGTGCGTGATCTGGCCCGGCGGCAGGACGCCGACGTGTTGCACGGGCACGGCGCCAAGGGCGGCGCCTATGCGCGCATCGCCGCTCGGCTCTTGCGGCGCGAGGGGCGGCGCACGGCGGCGGTCTACACCCCTCACGGCGGCAGCCTGCACTATCCGCCGGGCTCCGCGCCGGCCTTCCTCTACATCGGCATCGAGAAGGTCCTGGCCCGCGTCACCGACGGGCTGATCTTCGAAAGCGACTTCATGCGCCGCCTCTACGAGAAGCGCGTCGGCAAGGACGTTGCCCCCACTCAGGTGATCACCAACGCGCTACAGCCGGCCGACTTCACGCCCCACGCGCCGGAGCCCGATGCCGCCGATTTCCTCTTTGTCGGCGAGCTGCGCCAGCTCAAAGGAGTCGATGTGCTACTGCGCGCACTGGCTTACGTAGCGCAGGCGCGCCCGGTGCGCGCCGTCATCGTCGGCTCGGGGCCCGACCGCGCCGCGTTCGAGCGGCTCGCCGATGAACTGGGCCTGGAGCAGATCGCCGAGTTTGCCGGAACCATGCCCGCGGCCCAGGCGTTCCGGCGCGGACGCGCCATCGTCGTGCCCTCCCGCGCCGAAAGCCTGCCCTACATCGTGCTGGAAGCCGCCGCCGCCGAGATCCCGCTCATCGCCACCAACGTGGGGGGCATCCCCGAGATCATCGGGGGCTCCGATACGCCCCTTCTGCCGGCCGGCGACGTGCACGCGCTGACCCGGGCCATGCACGTTTTCCTCGACGCGCCGCAGATGGCCAAGGAGCGCGCGCGGCGGCTCAAGGAAAGAGTGCGCGCCCGCTTCGCTATCGGGACGACGACGACCGCCGTTCTCGACTTCTACGGCACCCTGCTCACCCGCTAACCTTAACCGCAAACCTTACGACGGGGGGCTCTGCAGCGCCCCCCGGTGGCACGAAGCATGCTTCCCAGCTCGTCAAGTTTGAGTTGGAAAGAGCGTCGAGCCCCCGGAAATGCTGAACGTAGCAACTGCCTCAGTCCACGACAGCGCCTCAGCCAGCGTTAACGCGCTCCCCTTTGCGCGCCAGATCCCGCGGCTGGCCGATTTCCGGTTTCACGACAAGTCGAGCCTCGTCTCCCTCGTCGTGATCCGCGGGGTGGTGCGAACGCTCGATTTTGTGACGGTCGCTGTGCTTGGGCTCGCCATTGCGCTGCTCTACGTCGAGGAGCCGATCGTTGCGGGCCGAACAACCTTCCTGGTCGCCGCCGCCGCAACTGGTCTTGCGGCAGTGGGCGCCTTCGAGCTTCTGCGCCTCTACACGCTCCCCGCCTTCACCTCCGCCGTCCGCCAGATGCCGCGCATCCTCTTGGGCTGGACCGCTGCCTTCGCCCTACTGCTGGCCGCGATCTTCTTCCTGAAGATCGGCCACGAGTTCTCCCGCGTGTGGTTCGCCCTCTGGTATGCCTCAGGCGCTGTCGCCCTGGTGGCTGAGCGTCTCGCCGCCGCAACGCTGGTGCGCCACTGGACCCGCCAGGGTCGCCTTTATCGCCGCGCCGCCATCTACGGCGGCGGCATGATCACCGAGCAGCTCATCAGCGAGCTCGAGGTCGACGTCGACAGCGACGTGCGCATCATGGGCGTGTTCGACGACCGCGGCGATGACCGGGTCGACAGGATCATCTCCGGCTACCCTCGGCTCGGCCGCCTCGACGCATTGGTCGAGTTCGCGCGCTCGACGCGCCTCGATGTCGTCATCGTGGCGCTGCCGATCACGGCGGAGCAGCGCCTTCTCGACGTCACGCGCGCGCTTTCGGTCCTGCCGGCCGAGGTCAAGCTGCCCGCGCGCTCCTCGCAGCTGCGCTTCACCGCCGACACCTACTCGCGCGTCGGCAACGTGGCGATGATCGACCTCGTCGAAAAGCCGATCGCCGACTGGGGCACGGTCGCCAAGTGGGCCTTCGATAAGCTCGTGGGGACGCTGGCCGTCATCCTGCTCGCCCCCGTGATGCTGGCGGTTGCCGCCGCCATCAAGCTCGACAGTCCCGGCCCCGTGCTCTTCCGACAGAAGCGGCACGGCTTCAACAACGAGCTGATCGAGATCTTCAAGTTCCGCTCGATGTACGCCGATCGTTGCGACGCGACCGCGGCACGGCTCGTCACCAAGGACGACCCGCGGGTGACGAAGGTTGGCCGCTTCATCCGCAAGACGAGCCTCGATGAGCTGCCGCAGCTCTTCAACGTCCTCTTGGGCAGCTTATCGCTCGTGGGTCCCCGGCCGCACGCGCTGGAGGCGAAAGCCGCCGGGCGGCTCTACGTCAGTGTCGTCGATGGCTATTTCGGGCGGCACAAAGTCAAGCCGGGGATCACCGGCTGGGCGCAGATCAACGGTTGGCGGGGCGAGACCGATACGCCGGAGAAGATTCAGAAGCGCGTGGAACACGACATTTACTATATCGAGAACTGGTCGCCGCTGCTCGACGTCTACATCCTACTAAAGACCCCGTTCGCGCTTCTCAAATCCGAGAACGCCTACTGAGCCACGCGTCGTCGAGTTAAGCGATCATGCCTGCCATCGGCGTACCCTACGCAAGCACTGATTTCCTCCGCGGCGCGCCAACGCAGCGCAAGAGCTGGGTGCACTGGCTTGCGCTCGCGTTCGTTGCGGTTACCGTCGCATCGAGCGGCGTGGTGCTCTCCGAGCCCGCGCCCGTCGACGCCTTGACCATCGGCCTCATCGTGCTGCTGCCGACGCTCGGCCTCGTCGCCTTCAATCCCACGGTGATCGCCTACTTCTCCCTGTGGGCCGTGGCTGGCGCCGCCGCCGTGCTCGCGGCAACGCTCTCAGCCGATCTCAAGCTGACGCTGACCCACGTCGGCGTCACGCTTTATCTCTACCTGGCCTCGGTCGTGTTCGCGGCCTTTGTCGCCAAGAGCCCCACCCGCCACACCGAGCTCATCTTCAAGGCGTGGACGTGGGGCGCGCTGGCCGCAGCGGCCACCGCCCTTGCAGGCTATTTCGCACTCCTGCCCGGCGCCTATGACATCTTCACAAAGTTCGGCCGCGCGAGCGGTACGTTCAAGGATCCCAATGTGCTGGGTCCGTTTCTGGTGGTGCCGCTGCTTTACATGCTGCACGTCGCACTGGGCCGGCCGTGGCACCGGATGCTTCTTCCTCTCCTCGGCGTCGGTGTGCTCGGCCTGACAATTCTCGTGACCTTCTCGCGCGGCGCCTGGACGAACGTCGGCGTCGCACTCGCGGTCTACGGATACCTCGCGCTGTTGACCAGCAACCGCAACAGGACGCGCATCAAGATCCTGGCCCTGCTCATGACGGGCATTATCCTTGCCGTGGGACTCGTCGCCGCTGCGCTCAGCTCCGACACCATCTCGAACCAGCTCACGGAGCGATCGAGCCTAGCCATGTCCTATGACACCGGCTCGGAGGGCCGCTTCGGGGGCCAGGAGAAGGCCATTGCGCTCATCGTCGAGAACCCGTTGGGCATCGGGGCCGAGGAATTTGTGGCGCACCACCACCCCGAGGAGGTGCACAATGTCTATCTGAGCGTGCTGCTCAACGCCGGATGGCTCGGCGGCAGCGTCTACTGGATCCTCGTCGGCCTGACCCTCGTTTTGGGCTTTCGACATGCGATGAAGGCGACGCCGACGCGCCCGCTCTTTCTCATCGCCTACGCCGGCTTCGTCGCCGTCGCGCTGGAAGGTCTGGTCATCGACACCGACCACTGGCGCCATTTCTATCTGCTGATGGCCATCATCTGGGGCCTGATGAGCGCACGCAGTCTTGCCGACCCGATCGCGCGCGCCAAGCTTCTCCCGCGACGGCGGCCTCGCGTCGTAGCCCTGCAACCGCCCGCTCCGTGGCGCGCGCCGCGCGAGCGCCTACCAAGCATCTTTCCGCGCATCCTCCGGGATCGTTCCTAGCCGATGCGCCGCAAGTGATTGTCGAAAGCACGCCCGGGGAACGAGGCCACCGTCAGGTGCGTATGATCGGGCCGCTCGGTCTGCAACACGCCCATGCCTGAGCTCAGCGCAAACGCGGACTCGGAGAGCCCTGTAAGACCGCAGCCGTCCATCAGTTGCGTCTCCCCAACGATGCTCCCGCGCTCGGTGTCCACGTAGACGATGCGGCCGGCGCGCGGGGCCGATGCCGCGAGCACGCGCTTCTCGCTGTCGATCGCCACCGCCCCGATGTAGCCGGCGAGCGAGGCACCCATCGGGCTCTTCGGCTCGATGATGCGCAAGGGCTTGTCGATGCCGGCGCAACCAATAAGCTCCGGGGTCTCGCCGGCCTCACCCTCCCACTGGCCGCCGAACCAAATGGCGCCACGCGCGTCGGCGGCGATGTGGCGGATCGACAGCTTGTGCAGATCACGGGCTTGCTTGTGCTGCGCCAGCAGCGCCCCCGACGTGGCGTCGATGAATGCCAGCGACGGCATCATGGTGTCGACGTTGAGCTTCGCGCGCCCCGTTTCGATATGGGTCTCGATGCCGCCGTTGGCGACGGCGAGCGTCTTGTCGTCGGACAACAGGATCACCTCGTGCGGTCCGATGCCGTAGGTCGGGATCTCGCCGATGCGCTTGTAGCCGGCGGTTGCGTTGTAGACGCCGAGCAGCCCTTGCCGTGTCTCGTGGTCGTGCTCGGTCGCGTAGAGCAGCCGGCCGTCGCGTGAGAAGACACCATGACCGTAGAAGTGGCGATTGGCCGGCGTGGTGAACAGCACCGGCTCGCGCGCGCCGCGCACGTCGAAGGCGAGCGCGAATGATCCGGGTCGGCGCGCAAAGACCACCGCCTGGTTGCGCCGCGGATCAAGCGCGATGTCGTGGCCGCGCCCTTCGAGCGGCAGCTCGCGCACGATCGTACCGTCGAGCGTCAGCACCACGACGGAGTAGCTGCCGTCCGGGCGTCGGCAGGCGGCGATGAGGTCACCGGCTTCGATGTCTGTATCCCCCGCCGGCTCGAGCACGCCCGCGAACGCGCGCGAGGCCGACGCCAGCGTCAGCGCCGTCCCGATCAGAAAGTGTCGTCGATCAATCGCCATCGAGCTCATTGAACCCTATTGTCAGACCCGCGAGCGGTGCCAGCTCGCGCCCGACCAGCTTGCGAATGCCTTCCACGTGGAAGCGCAGGAAGCGCAAGCTTCGCTCGCGCTCGGGATCCTTCTTCTTACCGGCCTTCTCTTTTATCGCAGCGGGCGCATCTTGGGCCAGCCTCTTGAACGCCGTCGTGATCCAGCGCGGCATCCAGTCCTTGTCCCGCGGGACGTCATCGGCGAGACCCATCACCTCATAGAGCGCCTTGCAGGAAGCAATCGCGGCCGCGACGTAGTCTGCGCTCAGACCCGAGCGCGCAAAGGGCAGCCGCGGCGTCTTGCCGGGCGTCGCCTGCGCCGCGATAAGCGGGGCCACTTGCCGGTCCTGGATCATCTGCAGCCCCGCGATCAAGGCCCTGGCGAACTCCGCCGGCGGCTCGGCCGGCGTCTTGTAGCTCGCATTCCGGGGCCCGGCGTCCAGCATGCGCCGGCGCCATCCCCCCTTGCCGCTCCATTCCGACAAAAGGTCGCGGGCGATGTGCGCCAGGTTCTGCGCCACCGCAACCGCGAGACCGCAGCGGTAGCGCGCCTCCTCTCCATCGGCGCCGAGCGGATGCTTGGCGTCCCACAGGAGAACTTCGAGCGCCGGCAGGCCCTGGATTGCGGCACTCTTCTTCGCCAAAGCGTCGGCATCGAGGGCCAGAGGATCGCGGCGTGCGATGAGCGCACCCAACTGGCGCTGCATGACGCCGCGCGGATCGGGCCAGAAGGAGAAGCGCTCCGGGCGCCCCGTCACCGACAAGGGGCCGAAGCGCAGAAACTCGACTTGCGCCCACGCGAGCGCCGTGCGCTTGAAGTCCTCGCGGGCTGCGGTCAATCGTCCCGGCTTGCCGCCGCATGTCGCGTCGAGGTCGGCTGCCAGCTTGGCGGATGTTTGCTCGAGCTTGGCAAAGCGCGGGATGACGTATTGGTCGATGACCTTCGCAGTCATCGCGGGAAACGGCTGGGCGGCGGCGGCAGGGGCGCACGTCCCCAGCAGCACAATTGCCACGAGAAGACAGACGGTTGGCGCACAGCTCAGCACTGCAGTCCTCTTTGAAGCGCGCTGCCACGTCGTCGCGCGATGCGGGCCCCGAGTCATCCGAGCCACGACGGCCCCCTACCGCCTCATTGGAAGCGTTCAAAATAGCATTGACGGCGCCATGCTCCAGAGCCGCCCTCTTATGAAGATATGCATCAGAAAAATATTCTTGACTTATTGAGTAGGAAATCATTTTGATCGCAGCAGCCTATTGCAGAGCGCCTCGTCAATCGGACTTCCGCAAGCCGGGGCCTCATTTGCAACGACAGGGGACGTTGACCATGCGCAGAATTTTCGCCGCCGCGATGGCTGCCGCCGCACTGGGCGCCACGAGCACGCTCGCGTTCGCACAAGCGGCTCCCGACGTGGGCGCCGTGGTGAAGACCTACGCGGATATCGCCGAGGCTGGCTACGCCGACGCACTTGCCGAGGCGCGCAAGCTCAAGACGGCCGTCGAGACGCTCATCAAGGAGCCGACCGAGGCCAATCTCAAGGCGGCGCGCCAAGCCTGGATCACCGCGCGCATCCCCTACATGCAGACAGAGGCCTTCCGCTTCGGCAACACAATCGTCGACGACTGGGAGGGGAGGGTCAACTCGTGGCCGCTCGATGAAGGACTGATCGACTACGTATCGGCGGCATACGGCGAGGAGTCGCCTGAGAACGATCTCTACGTCGCCAACGTCATCGCCAACACGTCGATCAAGATCGCCGGCGAGGAGGTCGACACCTCCAAGATCGACAAGGCGTTGCTGGCCGACAAGCTGCAGGAGGCGGGCGGCGTCGAATCGAACGTCGCCACCGGCTACCACGCCATCGAGTTCCTCTTGTGGGGGCAGGATCTCAACGGCACGGGACCCGGCGCCGGCAATCGTCCCGCCACCGACTATGATACCAAGAGCTGCACGGGTGGCCACTGCGATCGGCGCGCCCAATACCTCGAGACGGCCACCGACCTCCTCATCGACGATCTCACCTGGATGACGGCGCAGTGGGGACCGGACGGCGCGGCCAGAAAAGCAGTGCTCGCCGATGGCGGACAGGCGGGGCTGGTCGCGATCTTCAAGGGGCTGGGCAGCCTGTCCTACGGCGAGATGGCGGGCGAGCGCATGAAGCTCGGCCTTCTGATCCACGATCCGGAGGAGGAGCACGACTGCTTCTCAGACAACACCCACAACTCGCACTACTACGACGCCAAGGGCATGCAGAACGTCTACCTGGGAATGTATAAGCGCACCGACGGCTCGGTCGTCTCGGGTCCGAGCCCCTCCGACCTGGTACGCGCCAAGTCGGCGGAGACCGACGCGCGCACGCGCTCAGCCATCGACGAGACGATGAAGCGCATGCAGGCGATCGTGCAGCGCGCCGCGGCCGGCGAGGCCTACGATCAGATGATCGGGGAAGACAACGCGGAAGGAAACGCGCTGGTCGACGCGGCAATCAAGGCGCTCATCGCGCAATCCAAGGAGTTCGAGCGCGGGATTGCGGCCCTCGATCTCAAGGCCATCGAGTTCGAGGGCTCAAACAGCCTCGACAGTCCGGAAAAGGTGAAGTCGGAGAAGTAGCCGGCTTCCAACGCTCTCGGGGAGCGGTCCTCAGACTTTGAGCCGCGTGGGCACGCGCTCCCTGCCCATGCGGCAAATTGCGCTTCGGTGCCCGAGCGCCGACGCCATCGCCTATGGTCGCGCATGCCTTTTTGGTCCAGATCGACGCTGCGTCTGCCGCTGCTCTTGTTGCCGGGGCTTTTGTCCATCGGCGCCGTGGGCGTCGCGGTTACACTCGGGCTCGGATTGGGGCCGGAGCGCACGCAGGCAGAGGAGCGGACGGAATCGTCGGTCGAGCCCGGCGAGCAGAGCCCCGGCGGGACGGCCACGACGCAGGAAAGCATCGACACCCGCGATGCCTTCTCGCATTTCTCGCACGGCATCGGGTTCGAGGGCGAAGCCAAGTTCAAGGTCGGCAACGCCATCTTCCGCAAGCTTTGGGTGTCGGCACCGTCCTCAACCAAGAGCTCGGACGGGCTCGGGCCGCTTTATAACTCGCGCTCCTGCCAGAGCTGCCACTTCAAGGACGGCCGCGGCCACGCGCCCAAGGCCAACTTCCCCGACGATACCGCCGAGTCGATGTTCCTGAGGCTTTCCATTCCGCCCGAGACGGACCAGCAGCGGCGCCTGCTGGCGGAGCACCGCGTCAATTCTATCGACGAGCCGACCTACGGCGGACAGCTGCAGGACGTGGCCATTCAGGGCCACGACGGCGAAGGCCACATGAACATCACCTACGCGGAAACGCCTGTGCGGCTTGGCGACGACACCACGGTCAGCCTGCGGCGACCGACCTATTCCATCACCGATCTTAAGTACGGCGCCTTGGACCCCAAGACCATGCTCTCGCCGCGTGTGGCGCCGCCCATGATCGGGGTGGGCCTGCTCGAGGCCATTCCCGAAGCGCAGATCCGCGCCCAAGCCGACCCAGACGACGCCGATGGCGACGGGATCTCGGGGCGCACCAATGAGGTCTGGTCGCTCGACAAGGCACAAGTCGCGCTCGGGCGCTTCGGCTGGAAGGCGGGCGTGCCCTCCATCCGCCAGCAGACGGCGTCGGCTTTTTCCGGTGACATCGGACTCTCGACCCAGCTCGTGCCGAAGCCCTCCGGCGACTGCACGCCCGCACAGGCCTTCTGCCTCAATGCGCCGAACGGAAACAGCGAGCGTGACGGCGGCGTCGAGGTGGGGCCGAAGATTTTCGACCTCGTCGTCTTCTACGCGCAGAACCTCGCCGTGCCGCCGCGGCGCAACATCAGCGATGCCAATGTGATGCACGGCAAGGCGCTCTTCCATCAGCTCAAGTGCCAGTCCTGCCACACGCCGTCCCACACCACCGGAAAGGTGGAAGGCCAGCCCCACCTCAGCGACCAGACCATCTGGCCCTACACCGATCTGTTGCTGCACGACATGGGCGAAGGGCTCGCCGATAACCGTCCGGAAGGCATGGCAAACGGGCAAGAGTGGCGCACGCCGCCGCTGTGGGGTATCGGTCTGACCGAAATCGTGAGCGGCCAAACGAACTTTCTGCACGATGGCCGCGCGCGCAACGTCGAGGAAGCGATCCTGTGGCACGGCGGAGAGGCGCAAGCGTCGCGCGATGGCTATGCGGCCTTGTCCAAGGCCGAGCGCGAGGCTCTGCTGAGCTTCGTCAACTCCCTGTGACGGGTGCGCGGCGCGTCCTGCTCACGACCGGACTTCTTCTTATCCTGTGCGCACCGGCCACCGCATTCGATCATGCCGGCCTCGCCAAGCGCACGCTCGAGCGCCACATTCTCCCCGGCTATGAGCACTTCGCCGACGCGGCACGGAACTTCGCGGGCAAAGCGGCCGCCTTGTGTCAGGCGCCATCGGCCCCCGCGCTGGCGCAGACGCGTGCGGCGGCCGGGCAAGCGCTTCTCGCCTGGGGCCGCATCGAGCATATCCGCTTCGGGCCGATCACGGACAAGCAGCGCCTCGACCGCCTCGTGTTCTACCCCGACCCGCGCGGCATTGGGCGCAAGCAGATCGACCGCCTGCTCAGGCACCACGATGACAACGATCTGTCGCCTGAGAAGCTCGAGCACGCGAGTGTTGCCGTGCAAGGCTTCACGGCCGTCGACCGCGTGCTCTTTGGCAAGGATTCGGAGGCGCTGGCCACGCCCTCCGAGCCTGCATCTTTCCGCTGCCGCTACGTGCGCGCGCTTGCCGACGGCATATCGCAGATCGCCGCGGAGACCCTTCAAGCGTGGCAGGGCAGCTTTGGAGAGACGTGGCTGCATCCCGGAAGCGGCAACCGCACGTTCCTCACCGCGCCCGAGACCACGCAGGCGCTGCTGCGCGCCTATGTGACGGAGCTCGAGGTCGTCCGCCTGCAGCGCCTGGCACCGGTGCTGGGCACCGACGGCAAAAGCGGCGCGCATGCCGAGTCGTTGCTCGCGCGCAGCGGTCTCAGCGTGCCCTTCCTGCTCGCCAACATCGAAGGCGTCCGCAATCTGCTCACCGCCGGCGGCTTCGTCGATCCGGCCTTTGCGACGGACGAGAAGGAGCAGAACGCCATGAGCATTCTTGAGAGCGTCGTCACCGACCTGGGGTTTGCGCTGCGCGCGGGTAAAAGCGCACTAGAGATCTCGCCGGACGTGTTTGCCGATCCGCAGGCGCGCGCGCGGCTAACGCCGCTCACCTTCTCCCTCAAGAACGCCGAGGTGACGGGCCGCGCGGGCTTGAGCGCCCTGACCGGGTCGATGCTGGGCTTCAATTCGCTCGACGGCGACTGAGGCAGCGTCGGCCCCCGGTCCTATTTTGCGCCCTATTTTGCGTTTTCCGCGGTCTTGCGCTTCTTGAATTTGCCCGACATGTCGATGACGGTCTGCTCACCCTGCGTCGACAGCTTTTGGACCTCCTTGGCATCGAGATCGAATCGCTTGAGGTCGACCATGCGCACCGTCTGATCGTCGTAGGTCTTGAAGTACATGCGCAGGTTTTCGGGATCGCGCATGGTCGTCAGCAAGGTCTGATCCGTCTCGCTCTTGCCGTCCGACGACGCCCGCACGGCACCCACGGGGATGTCGAAGTTGTTGAGCACGTGGAAGCCGTTGAAGATGCCGCCGGTGGCGTCCTTCGCCGGCGTGGCGGTTGAGGCGAAGACGGCGGCGCGCACGAAGCGCGACGGCGGGGTGAAGTCGCCCGGCAAGCCGAGCATGCCATCGCCCATCCCGAAGCTCTGGAACGAGGTTCCGTCGATCTTCACCGGCTTGGCGCCGAGCGGGTCCAGCGCGATGTAGTTGCGCAGGTTCGTCATGTGCCAATCGAAGGTGGGCGAATTGGTGAGTACGCCGATCGGGTTGTCGGTCAGCACGAGCTTGCCGCCGATCGGCTCGACGACGAGGCTTTTGCCGCTCTTGTCGTAGACAACCCAATGGAACGGCTGCACCTGCTGCGGCCAGCCCGGCAGCAACGTCGGCGCCACGAGCGCCTCGCCGCTTTCGATTGCCTTGCGTACCTCATCAACGTTCGCAAAGCTCGTCAGGATCCAGTTCGAGAAATCGACGGCCGACATCGACTGCGCCTGATTGGCGGCCGTCGTCGGCGTGTATTGGGCTTCGGTAGGGAAGTAGAAGGCGCCGATCGCGAGACCCTTCTCATTGATCCCGTCCATGATGCCGAGGTTGCCGAAGACGATCACGCCCGCCGCGCCGTATTTTGACGTCCACGTCTTGCCGTCGCCGAGCGGCGTCTGGCCGACGAAGGCGTAGCCACGCGGCACCACCGCCATATCGAACTCCAGCGGGATACCGAACTCGACGGTGCGGCCGTGTACGACCGACCCGTCGGCGTTTTTCAGGAGGATGCCGGTGCAGGCCTCGGCGGTGGTCGCGGCAGCGAACGCCGTCATCGCGGTGGCGGCTAGCCCGCGAAAAAGCATGGATCTGGTGTTCATGGGTGCGCTCCGTTGACCGTCCCGAAACTTCTCGGGGAAGGCCCTTGTCTAGGCTCTCTTGATTTAGGGCGTATGAGGAGCGTCGATAGAATTGCACCTATCGCCGAGGACCGTGCCGTTGGGGCGCGTGCCCGCCTAGAGCAGTCGGCCCGGAAAATGCGAGCTGCAGGCCATCACGTGGGTGATCGCTGCATCGTCGTATTCGTCACCGGACCTGTAGCGCTCGAAAAAGGCGTTGAGACGCTCCACACGCTCCGGGGTGGCGCCGACCGCCTGCAGGCCGACCGAGACGCCATAGTTGGTGAAGGCGAATTTCGTTCTCGGTTGATCGGGCTCCCGGCAGAAGTAGCTGTCTTGCTGCCACATGCGGTCGAGCATGGCGAGACAGCGCGGGCGCTGCACGCGCGCCCAATCTTCGTCGGGAAAAAAGTGGGTCATCCACAGCATCATGCCGAGACCGAGGTCCTGCGTGATCACGAGTTGGGGCGTCGACCGGTCGATAAGGAGCCGCATGTCTGCGATCTGCCGAGACAAGGCGGCTTCGTCGAGAAGACGGTAGGACACATACCCATCGAAGGCATCGAGCGCCCCCAAGCCGTAGCCGGGATAAGGCCCGCTCAAGTCCTCCTTCATTTTCCAGACGACGCCGTGCCCGGGAATGAGGAAGGCGTCGTGAATCTGCAATACGAGGTCGACACCGGCTTTGCGGTAGCGCGGGATATGCCGGCCGAGAACCGCGAGCGCAAAGAGCCACATGGCGAGGTAGTGGAAGTACTGGCCGTCGCGGTCCGGCTCCTCGCCGATGCGAATGCCGCGCGGACGCCCAAGCACGCGCTCGACCTCCCCAACCACCCATTCGGCTTCGTCCAGGAAGGCTTTCTCGCGCAGCGCCTCATAAAGCGAGACCAGGAGGACCACGCCGAAGGCGTCGGTCCAGAGATAGCGCAAACCGTTGGGCCAGATGCGCCGCGCGCGCATCCAATCGAGTTTTGCCAGAGCGTAGTCGGTTCCCTGCGATATGGCCGTCCACCTCTCCCGATTGACGCTTTTCTGTGCAGAGAAGGGCATTAAGTGGCAAATCTGCCACGCCGATCCGGTCTAATATGCTGCCCGCCGGAGCACATCAAGCAGAGCAATCAAACAATCCGGTCATAAAATCTAGGGGAGAAACACCATGGATCTCGTCACCGCGCTTGCGGTCAGCATCGGCCTATTGGGTGGCGTTGCGACCTACCTCTACCTTTCCGACTTTTGGGTCTTGGGGCTGCAGATCTGGGCAGCGTTCATCGCTTGGGCGAGCTTCTACCACTGTGGTGGAAAGGTCCAAGGCTTCATCTCGAGCATCCTCGCCAACCTGTGGGGCATAGTTTGGGGCGCCCTCACGCTGATCGCCTTCTCGCAGCTCGACTTCGGCTTGCCAGCGCCCGTCTGGGCGGGCATCTGCGTTGCCATCGGCGTCGGCCTGATGGTCTTGGGAGCCAAGATACCGATCTTCTCAGCAATCCCCGCCTCGGTTTACGGCTACGCTGCCACCGTCGCGATGGCCCTGCTGACGAACACTGTGGGGAGCCTCATGGAGCCGACGCTGCTGAACCCGGCCGCGATCATCGCCATATCGATGTTCGGCGGCGCCGTGTTCGGGCTCATCTCCGAGGCGCTCGCCGGCGCCATGGCGAAGACCTGACGGGGGAGATTGCCGGGCAGCACCTGCTCGGGAAAAAGCGCCATCGGGCCGTTTTTAGAAAACCATTGCCCGATGGCGCTATGATTGCTTGCGGTTCAACGCCTAATGCGACTTGCGCTGCGCGCGGTAGCGGCGGATCAGCGCGTTGGTCGAGCTGTCGTGCTTGAGCGGCGGCTCGGAGGTGTCCTGCAGCTCGGGGATGATGCGCTTGGCCAGCACCTTGCCGAGCTCGACGCCCCACTGATCGAAGGAATCGATCCCCCACACCGCGCCCTGGGTGAAGACGCTATGCTCATAGAGCGCCACCAGAGTGCCCAGCGTCTTGGGATCCAGCCGCTCGGCGAGGATCATATTGGTGGGGCGGTTGCCCACCGTCACGCGGAACGGCGTCTGGAACGCCGGAGACCCTTCTGCGGTGAGCTCGGCCGCCGTCTTGCCGAAGGCGAGCGCCTCGGCCTGGGCAAACAGATTGGCCATCAGCAGATCGTGGTGGTCGGCGAGCTGGCTCAGCGGCTCCAAGAACCCGATGAAGTCGCAAGGGATCAGCTTCGTGCCCTGGTGAATGAGCTGATAGAACGAATGCTGCCCGTCGGTTCCCGGCTCGCCCCAGATGATGGGCCCGGTCTGATAGTTGACGGGGTTGGCGCCCAGGTCGACGTGCTTGCCGTTGCTCTCCATCTGCAGCTGCTGCAGGTAGGCGGGAAAGCGTGCCATGTGCTCGGCATACGGCATGATGCCCAGCGTCTCGGCACCAAAGAAGTTGTTGTACCAGACGGTCAGCAGCCCCAGCAGAACCGGCAGGTTCTTCTCCAGCGGCGCTTGGCAGAAATGCTCGTCCATGGCGTGGAAGCCTGAGAGCATCGCGCGGAAGTTCTCCGGCCCGATGGCGATCATGGTGGAAAGACCGATGGCGGAATCCATCGAGTAGCGGCCGCCGACCCAGTCCCAGAACTCGAACATGTGCGACGGTTCGATGCCGAACTTCTCAACACCGGCCGTGTTGGTGGAATCGGCGACGAAGTGCTTCGCGACCGCTGCTTCGTCCTTGAGGTTATCCACCACCCAGGCTCGCGCGGTTGCGGCGTTGGTCATCGTCTCCAGCGTGGTGAAGGTCTTGGACGAGATAATGAACAGCGTCTCGGCCGGGTCCAGATCGTGCGTCGCCTCCGTGAAGGCGGCGCCGTCCACATTGGAGATGAAGCGGAAGGTCATGCTCCGGTCGCTGAAGGGACGCAGCGCCAAATAGGCCATCTCGGGGCCCAGATACGAGCCGCCGATCCCCACATTGATCACGTTCTTGATGCGCTTTCCGGTGTGTCCGGTCCAGGCGCCGGATCGCACCTTGGTGGCGAAGTCCGCCATACGGTCGAGTACGGCGTGCACGTCGGGGACGACGTTGTGGCCGTCCACCTCGATCACCGCATCGCGGGGCGCGCGCAACGCCACGTGCAGAACGGCACGCTTCTCGGTGGTGTTGATCTTCTCGCCGCGGAACATGGCGTCGCGCCGCTCGGCCACCTTCCGCTCCTCGGCGAGATGCAGGAGAAGCTGCATCGTCTCGTCGGTGATGCGGTTCTTGGAATAGTCGAGCAGAATGCCGGCGCCATCGACGGTGAAGCGGGCGGCGCGCTTGGGATCATCGGCGAACAACTTGCGCAGATGCACGTCCTTGATCTTCTCTTGATGCTCGGCAAGCGCTTGCCACGTGGCGGTCCCGATAAGCGGCGTCAGGCCCATGATCCGGTCTCCTATTTCAGCGCTTTGCTCTTGGTTTCGATGGACGCCAAGAGGTCCTGCCAGGATTTGACGAAGGACTTGGCGCCCTCGACCTGTAGCTGCCGACCAAGCGCGTCGACGTCGATGCCGGCGTTGCCGTACTCGCCCAGCACCTTCTCACAGCCTCCGCCATCCGCCGCTATGAGGTTGCCGACCGCGCCGTGATCGGCGAAGGCGAGCAGCGTCTCGTCCGGCATGGTGTTGATAGTGTTGGGCGCAGCCAGTGCGGCGACGTACATCGTGTCGGGCGCCTTGGGGTCCTTGGTGCTGGTGCTGGCGAAGAGCAGGCGCTGCGGACGGGCGCCCAGCGACTCCAGACGCTGCCAGCGGTCGGACGCGATGACCTCGCGGTAGGCCTTGTAGGCTTGCTTGGCGACCGCGATTCCGAGCTTGTCCCGCAAGGGATCGGGCACCTTGTCCATTATCGCCTTGTCCCAGCGGCTGATGAACACCGAGGCGACGGAGCGGACGTCGGGGTCGAGACCGGCGGCGATGCGCCGCTCGATGCCCTTCATGTAGGCGTCGGCCGCGGCCAGGTAGTCGGAAGCCGAGAACAGCAGCGTCACGTTCACGGTAACGCCGGAGAAGATCGACTCCTCGATCGCCGGCAGACCTTCCTTGGTGCCGGGGATCTTTATGAAGAGGTTTGGCTTGGCGGCCCGCTCGTAAAGGCGCTTGGCCTCGGCGATGGTGGCCTTGGTGTCGTAGGCGAGCAGCGGCGAGACCTCCAACGACACCCAGCCGTCGACGGTCGCCGTGCGGCGATGGACCGGAAGAAACAGGTCGGCCGCGCGCGACAAATCCTCCAGCGCCAGCTCGAAGAACAGCGCCTCGCCGCTGAGGCCGCCTTTCAACAGCTTGCGGATCGCCTGGTCATAGGACGCGCTCTTGGAAACGGCCTTGTCGAAGATCGTCGGGTTCGACGTGAGCCCGGTGACCGAGAACTCGTCGATGTATTTCTTCAGCGTTCCGCTGTCGAGCATGTCGCGGGTGATGTCGTCGATCCACAGGCTTTGCCCGGCATCGTGTAGCTTTTGCGTCGCTTTCACGGTTCGTGTCCTCCTCAGACCGGCAGCAGCGCCGAGAATTCGTGATGCTTGAGTTCCGCGATGCGTTCCAGCGTCAAATCGGCCGGTGGATCGCTCGCGGTCGCTTTGGGATCGAGCGCGTAGTGGCCTTGCCTGACAAAAGCGGTCGTTACGTGATCGCCCCAAGCCTTCTTGATAGCATCGAGAACGCCGATCTTGTCATCAACAACGACGTAATGCCGCGCCGGGTAGGCCCGTGCGACAGCATCCAACTCCTGCTCTTTGTGGACGTAGTCCAGCACCCGGCCGTCGAATGCCTTAAACAGCCCCGCCTGCTCCAGTTTGTAGGGCTGAAAGACCCCGTCTCCATCGGTGAGGATAACGGGAAGCCCCCACCGGCGCACATGCCGCACCGCGGACAGCGCTTGCGGGTAGAGGCGCTCGGCAAAAGGATAGTTCATAAGCCAATTGGATAGGAGCAGGACCCGCGGCTCGTTCAAGTGCTCCAACCGGAAGCGCTCGAGCGTGCCGAGGAAATCGGCATAGCCGCGCTTGGCGCGCTGCTCCTCGTAGAGGGTCCAGAAGCGGTTGCACGCCTCCGCACCAAACTCCTCCAGCACCTCTTGCTTGAGATCGGCCTTCAAGGTGTCGTTGTCGAAAAGCGTATTGTCGACGTCGAACAAGAAGACGATCTCGTCAGCGGCGCCCATCAGGCGGCATCTCCCGTTGCCGCCGGGTTCAGCCAGGGTCCGTCGTCGCCGATGAGCTCTGCGACTTCGCTCGGCCCCCAGGTGCCAGACTTGTAGGAATAGAGCGGCGTCACGTTGCCGAGGATGTCGTTGACGATGCGCCACTCGGCATCGACGATGTCCTCGCGCGTGAACAGCTCGCTGTTGCCGCTCATGGCATCGCCCAACAGGCGCTGATAGGGCGGCACGTCGGCGGCCGGCTGTCGCGTCAAGATCAGCTCCGTGTCCTCGCCGACCATGCGGTCGCCCGGCGTTTTGACGCGGGTTCCGAGCGCAATCGTGACGTTGGGCTGAATCCGGAAACGCATGTGCCCCGAGGCAGGCGATACGAGCTCGCCGAACGTCTCGCGCGGAGGGCGCTTGAACTCGACGATCGCCTCGGCAACCGTTACAGGCAGCAACTTACCGGCGCGAATGAAGATCGGCACGCCCGCCCAGCGCCAGTTGTCGATCTCGAAGCGCGCGGCGGCGAACGTCTCGACCGTGGAGCCCGGCGCCACGCCCGGCACCTTCTCGTAGCCCTGGTACTGCCCGCGCACGACGTCCTTCGGGCCCAGCGCGCGCACGGCCTTCAGAAGGGCCGCCTTCGAATCGCGCATGGCCTCGTGCTCCTGGCCCGTCGGCGGGTTCATGGTGAGCGTGGCCAGCACCTGCAGCATGTGGTTCTGGATGACGTCGCGGATGGCGCCGGTCTCGTCGTAGAACTTGCCGCGATCCTGCACGCCGAAGTTCTCGGCCATGGTGATCTGGATGCCGCGCACGTAGTCGCGATTGAACAGCGGCTCAAACATCGAGTTGGCGAAGCGGGTGTAGAGGATGTTCTGGACCGGCTCTTTGCCGAGGTAGTGATCGATGCGGAACACGTTCGCTTCGGAGAAGTACTGATCGATGCAGGCACTCAGCGCCGTTGCCGAAGCGCGGTCGCGGCCGAACGGCTTCTCGACGACGAGGC
>CAYUBZ010000005.1:0-12311 GCA_964443205.1 uncultured Hyphomicrobium sp.
CGCGTGGGATCGACGCCACGGCTGATCAGGTAGCGCACCACCGAGATCGCGCGCGCCGTCGACAGCTCCCAGTTCGAGGGGAACGTCGGACTGTTGATCGGCCGTATGTCGGTATGCCCGTCCACCTGCAGCGCCCAGTTGATCTCCTTGGGGATCTGGCGCTCCAGCTCGATGATGGCGGAGGCGAGCTGGTTCATCGCCGCCAAGCCTTCGGGCGTCAGCTGGTCCGAGCCCGACGGGAACAGCACCTCGGACTCGAACACGAAGCGGTCGCCGACGATCTTGATGTCCTTGCGGTTCTTCAGAAGCTCGCGCAAGCGCCCGAAAAAGTCCGAGCGGTAGCGTTGCAGCTCCTGCACCTGGCGGGCGAGCGCCGCGTTGAGCCGGGCGCCGAGATCCTTGATGCGGCTCTGGCTTTCGGCGTCCTTCTTCTCGGAGGCTTCCAGCGCCTCGTTCAAGGCCGCGATCTGGCGGCGCAGCGACAAGAGCTGCTGATTCAAGATGTCGACCTTGGCCAGCGCCTCGTTGGAGATGTTCTTCTGGTTCTCCAGGTCCTTCGACAGCGAGGAGATGCGGGCTTCCGCCGACTTCGCCTGCTCGTCGCCCGAAAGCGCAAATCCCGAAAGCTTGCTGTTCTCCTCGCGCAGCGACGACAGGGTCGCCTGCAGGGCGGCCAGCTCGTCCTCGGCCGACTTGCTCTTGCCCTTCTCCAGCGAAAGCAGATTGGTGAGCTCGCTGATCTGGCGCGTCAGCCGCCGCAGCGCGGTGTCTTTTCCACTCGCCTCCTGGCTGGCGAGGTACTGCGCCAGCATGAAGATCGACATGAGGAAGATGACGACCAATAGCAGCGTCGACAGGACGTCGACGTAGCCCGGCCAGAACTCCGCGTACTCCCCTCCGCGCCGCGTGCGTCCGCGCGCCATATCTAACCCCGGCGCATGTTGCTGGCGAGGTCACGAAGCGCGCTGGCCACTTCCGACTGCTGGGCGGCCTGCTCGTCGACCCACTCGCGCACGACCTTCTGCTCGGCCCGCATTTGCGAGACGAGCTGATTGACCCCGCGTGCCAGCTCGCGGATCTGATCATCGCTAGCGGCAGAGCCCACGGGGGCCACGAGTGCGCCTGCCATCGACTGGTCCGTGATGCGGCTCGACAGATCCTCGACCGCCCGCTGCATGTGAAGAATGGCCGTCGAGAGCTGACGGTTGACCTGATCGGAGGAGACGTTGCCGCCCGGCGTCAGCTCGGTGATACCCGACAGCCATTCCTCCAGCTCGTTGTAGAAGCGGTTGTGCGCGTGGCTCGCCTGCAGCTCGAGAAAGCCCAAGACCAGCGAGCCGGCCAGACCCAGAAGCGACGACGAGAAGGCGGTGCCCATCCCCTTGAGCGGGGCGGCGAGCCCGGCCTTGAGGTCGGAGAATAGTGTGATGTTGTCGGTCGAGCCGGTGTCGATCGCATCGATCGCACCTCCGACCGAGGAGATGGTCTGCAACAGTCCCCAGAAGGTGCCGAGCAGACCGAGGAACACCAAAAGCCCAACGAGATAGCGTCCGGTGTCGCGCGCCTCGTCGAGCCGCGAGCCGATCGAGTCCATGATCGAGCGCGTCGAGGTGGTCGACAGCGAGAGCACGCCGGTGCGATCGCGCAGCAGGGCCGCCATCGGCGCCAGCAGGATCGGCTGATGGGAGATGGCGAGACCAGGGTCGGCGATGCGAAAGGCGTTGACCCAGCGGATCTCGGGGTAGAGGCGGATGACCTGGCGAAAGGCATAGAGAATGCCCAGCCCCAACACGCCCACGATGAGACCGTTGAGGCCCGGGTTGTTCATGAAGGAGGTGATGAGCTGCTTGTGCAGGATGGCAGCCAGGAACGCGACGAGGGTGAGAAAGATGAGCATGCGAATGAGAAACACGCCCGGCGGTGTCAGCGTCCGGTGATGCAGCGGGGACGCGGCGAGTTCGTTTGGTCGTCTTCTGGCCATTGCGGATCTCCGCTGCGGGGCGCCTTTTGGCAACGCGAGAGACTACCCGAAGCCTTTGCCAGCACAAATCGGCAAGATCGTGCCCGATTGACGCCGCGGCTCAAGCGCCGGCGTGAGACTTGGTAAGCAGGGGCAGAAGCGCCTTCTGCAAGGTCGCGTTAGCGGCCAGGACCTCGTAGTTGGCAAACATATCCGACCCGCCCGAAAGATCAGAAACCACGCCGCCGGCCTCGCGTACGATCACGATACCGGCCGCGGTGTCCCATGGCTGAATATTCCGCTCCCAATAGGCGTCGAATCGCCCCGCGGCGGTCCAGGCGAGATCGAGCGCGGCCGAACCCGTGCGCCGCAGGCCGGCGACCTCCTTCATCACGCGCTCCGTCTCCGTGAGGAAGAGCGCGTGGCCGGGGCGCCCCAGGTGCGGGATGCCGGTCGATACCAGCGCTTCGGCCAACGACTTGCGCACGGCCACCCTGAGCCGGCGCTGGTCATTGAGAAACGCCCCTTTGCCCTTCTCCGCCGCGAACAGCTCGCCGCTAATCGGGTTGTAGACCACGCCCGCGACGAGCTGCCCCTCGCGCTCGAGCCCGATGGAGATCGCAAACAGCGGCACACCATGCAGAAAGTTCGTGGTTCCGTCGAGTGGGTCGACGATCCAGCGATGGGAGCGGTCATCCCCGACGATCTCGCCTCGTTCCTCCATGAGGAAGCTGTAGCCGGGGCGGGCCCTTGCCAATTCGCTGTGGATGATCTCCTCCGCCTTGTGGTCGGCGGCGGAAACGAAATTGCCCGGACCCTTGACCGACACCTGCAGTTGCTCGACCTCGCCGAAATCGCGCGCGAGGCTGCGGCCGGCCTTGCGCGCCGCTGCAATCATGACGTTCATCAGGGCGGTGGCGGCCATGGGGCAGGTTTTCTCGGGGACCGGCTTGCGGGGCGGCTCACTGCGAACGCCAGCCATTTGGCATTTCAGAGCCGAACAACGTTGGCGCCCGACTAGCCCCTTCGGGGTGCCCTGGCAAGGCCGTCGCTAAAAGAGGCCCGCCTGCACACGCCATTCGCTGGCGGCTTTCTGAGCGGCGAGCCGCTGCTCCTTGGGCAGCTTGTCCACGAGCGTGTCGAGCTCGGCGTCCTTAAGACCGCTCGACTTGGCGATCAACCGCCACTTGGCGGCCTCGACCTGGCTCTTCTTGACGCCGACGCCTTCCGCATAGACATGGGCAAGTCGGTTCTGGGCGGTCACCAGCCCCTTTTGCGCAGCCGACTTGAGGTAGGGAATGGCCTTGGGCTCGTCGCGGGTCAGCCCAAGCCCTCGCAGAAGCGTCACCGCATAGTCGAACTGCGCCTCGGGCATGCCCTGCTCGGCGGCCTTTTCGAGCCAATACGAGGCCTGGAGCGCGTCGGGGGGCACGCCGACCCCAGTCTGGTAGAGACCGCCCAAATCGTACTGGGCCGCCGCAATGCCCTTTTCAGCGGCATAGCGGATGTGCTGCGCCGCCCGGTAGGGGTTCTTCGGCTTGCCGTCACCTTTGAGAAAGAGGAGCCCGAGGTTGTAGTTGGCGCGGGGATGCCCGGTCAGCGCCGCCTTCTCGAAAAGCTCGCCCGCCTTGGTGCGATCCTTCTTCACGCCGCGGCCTTCGGCATAGAGCACGCCCAGCGAGAATGTCGCCTGCACGTCGCCCAGCTCCGCGCCGCGCGCGTACCACTTCGCCGCGACGGTCTCGTCCTTGGTAACGCCGAGCCCATCCGCGTAGAGGCGCCCGATCAAGGTGTGGGCTTGCGGGTCTCCGCGCTTGGCCGCCGCCTCGGCGAGCTTCAGAGCGGTCAGGTATTGTCCCTGCTCGAAGGCGACGTAAGGGGCATCCTCGCCCGACGGTTTCACCATGATCTTGGCGTCGAGCTTTTTCCCGGGCGCCGGGGTACCCTTAAACTCCGCCCCCGTCTTGGGTGCCGAATTGACCTTGACGGGCTTGCCGGGCGGCGGCTTCGGGGCGTCGGCCTCCTTGAACCAGGAGCTCGTCTCGGCGTGCGCCGGTAGCACGGCAAGGACGCCGAGCAGACCGATGACCGCAAGGTGCGTGATCGTCCTCATGCGGCGTTCTCCGCAACCGCCAACGCTTGCGCGGCATCCTGCGCCCAACGCGCCAGCTCGGCCGGGTCGTCAGCCGCCGGCATCCGCAGGGCGACGAAGTCGGCGCCGGCAGCGGCGAGTTCTGAGGCGTCCTGCACCGAATCCACGTCGAAGGCAACGCACGGCACCTCGAAAATCTCACTCCACCACGCGACGAGCTCGCGCCGGCGGGCGCGGGCGGCATCGCGGTCCTCCACGTGCCGGGGAATGCCGAACCCGACGTAGTCGGCGCCGGCCTCGCCGAGGCCCATGGCCTCATGGCGGAAACGTCCGGCATCGGCGCCGACGATAAAGCGCCCGCCCAGGATCTCGCGCGCCTCGCCGTAGCGAGCCATGACGTCCTTGCTCCATGGCACGTGCGCGCCATCCGCGCGCAGCGTCCGCGCCAGCGCCGCATCCGCTTCGATCAGCGCGGCGACGCCCTTGGCCTGCGCCAACGCGACGAGCGGCTTGGCCGCACGCGCATCGAGCGGCGTGCCGGCGGCGGGCGTGATGAGAAGTGCTGCAACATCGGCGGTCTCGAGCACGGCCGCGACCGCGGGCGGAGCCGAGCATGCCTCCGTCACCAGGTAGAGCCTCGATCGGACCACAGGCGCCATCAGCGCAGTCCCCAGTTCGTCTCAATGGAGCCTAGATAAACCGCAATGGGGCGGAAAAGCGACACCCTCGCCGCGGGACCGCAGGGCGGGCCCCCCTTGCCGTTCCTCGGCGCGTGCAGAGCCGGCGCAAGCCTCTTCAGGCGCTCGGCATGGCCTTGTCCGCCGCGGCGTCTCGGCTCGTCAACAGCCACCCGAGCACGACCGCCGCGGCAGCCCCGCCCAGGAACTGTGCGGCCAGGAACGCCGGCACGTCGCCGGGTGCGATCCCTGAATACGTGTCGCTCAGCGAGCGGGCGATGGTGACGGCGGGATTGGCAAACGAGGTCGAGGCCGTGAACCATTCGGCCGAGGTGATGTAGAGGCCGACGGCGGCGGCCATGGCGTCGGGCTTGAAGCGCGCGCACGCGAGGATCGTCATCAGCAGACCGAAGGTCGCCACGAACTCGGCGAACCATTGCGGCAATCCGTGGCGCGCGGTCGCCGACAACTGCAAGGTAGGGAGGTCGAACATCAAATGCACAGCTATGGTGCCGAGACAGCCGCCGATAATCTGCACGGCCATGTAGGCGGCCGTCGTCTTGCGATCGAGATCGCCGCGCAACATCATCACGAAGCTCACCGCCGGATTGAAGTGGGCGCCCGACAGCGGCATGAAGATCGTAATGACGACGAAGAGTATGGCCCCTACCGGGATGGTGTCGCAGAGCAGAGCGATGGCACCGTTGCCGCCGGAAAGGTTCTCCGCCGAGATGCCGGCGCCGACGATGCCGGCCACGAGAAATCCGGTTCCCAGCGCCTCGGCCGTCAGGCGCCGGGAAAGATCGTAGCTCTGCATGGATGCACCCCCTCTAGTCGCTTCTAGCAGCAGCCCCCGCCGCCCGTCGCGGCGGCGCCTTCTATAGCGAACGGAATCGAGGTCCCGCACCCGGGGAAGATGCCATAGTGGGTGGAGAAGTCGCCGATAAAATCGAAGTAGGCGGCAAAGCGCGTATCTGCGAGCATGCGCCAGGTGTTTCCGCACACGGGGAAAACCTTGCCGCGCTCGATCAGATGGTGGCCGTCGAGCGCGAAGGCATCGGGCTCCTCGACAAGGCCCCCCTTGTAGATCACCGCCTGGCCGTAGTCCTCGCACGCGCTTTCCAAGCCCTGCAATTTGAAGAGGCGGTAGGTTGCAGAGAAAAACTTGGCTTGGCCGAGCTTCTGCTTGACCGCCTCGTGCGTGATCTCGATTGGGCGGCTGGCCACGAGGCGCGGATCGAGGAAGCCGGCCTCCTTGGCCATGGGCAGGAAGTCGTTCCAGTAGAGCGCTCCGCCCAGGCACTCTCCGTAGAGCACGGGGTCGGACCGGATGGCGTCGGGCAGCCGGCGGTCGGAGTAGACGTCAGCGAAGTAGATCTCGCCCCCCGGCTTCAACAGATCGAAGGCGCCGCGCAGCACGGCTGGCTTGTCGACCGAAAGGTTGATCACGCAGTTCGACACGACGACGTCGAAGCTTTCCGGCTCGAGCCCCAACTGATCGAGCTTTTCGATGTAGCCCCTGAGGAAGCGCACGTTCGGGCTCGGGTAGCCGAACCGCGACATGTGCCAGCCGATGTGCTCGTTGGCGGTGGCGAGCTGCTCGTCCGTCATGTCGACACCGACGATCTCTCCCTTTGGCCCGACGAGTTGGGCCAGCAGATAGGCATCGCGGCCAGAGCCGGAGCCCAGATCGAGGACGCGCCGGCCTTCAAGCGCGGCGGGCGCCACGAGGCCGCAGCCGTAATATTTCGACGACACCTCTGGGTGCACGTTCTCGAGCAGCCGCTCCAGATGCGCAGGAAGCGTCCCGCAGTCACAACAGGCCGACGTCTTCAAGTCCTTGGAACTCTTGAGCGTCTTTCCGTAGTAGTCCTTCACGACGTCGAGTTGCATGACCCGGCTCCCTAAACGCTGCCATCGAAATTAGCGGAGTATTCGAAACCTGTTCGCACAAATCATAGCTCGAGTTACATTGAGCGAGCAGGCGCCGCATCCTACCGTGACGATCAAACGCCCTCACGACCGATCTTGAAACGGGCGTCAGGACTCGTGCCACCATAGAGACGCGGACCCCGCAAAACGTCGCACGACTCTGTTATATCTGCCCTCCGAAATGCCCAATAGAGGGAGAAACAAAATGGCTCAACCGTTGTCACCGGCCAGCATCGAAGAAAAACTCATGGCCTCACGAAAACTCATCGCCGAGAAATGGGGCTGGTTTCTCGCGCTCGGCATCGTCCTCATCATCGTCGGGTTCGCGGCCATCGCTTTCCCGTTCGTCTCCACCCTCGCCGCCAAGATCATGCTCGGCTGGCTATTCCTGATCGGCGGCGTGGTGATGGTCATCCACGCCTTCTCCGCCCAGGCCTGGCAGGGGTTTGTGTGGAGCCTGCTGATTGGCATCCTCTACGTGGTGGCCGGCGGCTATCTGGCCTTCTTCCCGCTGACGGGCCTTTTGACGCTCGCCGTCCTCCTCGTCATCTTGTTCCTCGCGGAGGGCCTGTTCGAGGTCATCATGGCCTTCAGGGTGCGCCCGCACGATGGGTGGGGCTTCCTCTTGCTGAGCGGGATCGCCGCTCTCGCGGTCGGCGTCATCATCGCGCTCGATCTGCCGGGCTCCGCCACCTGGGCGCTCGGTCTGCTCGTCGGCATCAACCTGCTGTTTTCCGGCTGGAGCTACATCTTTCTGGCCATGGCGGGGCGTCGCGCACACGAAGCGGCCACCGCCTGATCGATGCCTGATTGAGGGGAATTTAACGGCTTGGGGGTATGCAAACTACGGGCTCGGCGGCGCGTTTTGTCCGCCGAGCATCGCCGGATATTCAAGGACCGTACGCGTCATGAGACTATTAGCGCTGTCCACCGTTGCCGTGCTCGGAGCCGCCCTCGCTCTCAACGCCGCCGTCACCGTGCTATCGCCGGGCGCTCAGGCCCAGGAAGAGGTGGCAGCAAGCATCATCGCCGCGCAAATCCGCAGGCAGGGCTTTACCTGCGATAAAGCGAAGAGCGCCGACAGAGATCCGGGAGTCTCCAGGCCCGACCTGCCCGTCTGGACGCTGGACTGCGGCAATGCGAGCTATCGGGTACAGCTGGTGCCCAATATGGCCGCCAAGGTCGAGAAGCTCGACTGAAGCTCCGCTGCGACGCGCACGATTACGTGCGCCAATTCAGGTGCGCCATGGGTGGGCCGGCAGATCGCTGACGCCGACCACCTTGACCCCGGCTTGTGCCACCGCGTGATCGTTCTCGACCGCACTTCCGCTCACGCCGATCGCGCCGACCAGAACGCCCTCCTCATCGACGATCGGCAGCCCGCCCGGGAAAGTGATCAGCCCCTCGTTTGAGTGCTCGATCCCGTAAAGCGACTTGCCGGGCTGCGACAGCTTCCCGATCTCCCCCGTCGGCATGCCGAAGAAAACGGCCGTCTTCGCCTTCTTGATAGCGATGTCGATGGAGCCGACCCAGGCGTCGTCCATGCGCAGGAACGCCTTCAGATTGGCGCCGGAATCGACGATGGCGATGCACATCTGCGTGTCGAGCTTCACCGCCTTCTTGCGCGCGGCCTCTATTGCCGCGAGCGCATTTTCCATCGTGACGTGCATGGGTTTCTCCGTTGGTCAGCCCGCCGTCTGGCCGAATGCTGACGCTGCAAGGCAGGGGGTAAATTTCTCACAAACGAGGGGCCCCACAAGCTAACTGAAGCTATCGGGGGTCCTTGCTCATATAGGCAATGGCGTTACCGGCTGCCGTAGTGCGCTTCTAGGCGGCCTTCTCGAGCTTCTCGCTCCATTTGCCGAGCGCGGCGAGCGAGTTCATCTTTGCCCGGTGCGCGAAGGCGCGCTGACCGGCGGCGACGTTCTCCGACTTGCCGCCCCAAGCCTCAAGGGCTGCATGCTGCAGGGCGCGGCCGTAGGAGAACGTGAGCGTCCACGGCACGCCGCCGATCTGGTTCATCAGCGACAGGTTCTGGGTCGCCTGCTCGTCCGATTGGCCGCCGGAGAGAAAGGCGATGCCGGGAACGGCGGGGGGGACGGTCGACTTGAGGCATTTGATGGTCAGCTCGGCGACCTGCTCAGGCGCCGCCTGCTTGGGGCACTTCTGGCCGGCGATGATCATGTTGGGCTTGAGGATCATGCCGTCGAGCTGAACGCGCGCGTCATAGAGCTCGCGGAAGACGGTGCGCTGCATCCACTCGGTCACCTCATAGCAGCGCTCGATCGTATGGTCGGCGTGCGGGCCGTCCATGAGTACTTCCGGCTCCACGATCGGCACGATGCCGGCCTCCTGGGCGAGCGCGGCGTAGCGGGCGAGCGCGTGCGCGTTGGCCTTGATGCAGTTCCACGTCGGCGTGCCGTGGGAGATGGTGATGACGGCGCGCCACTTCGCGAAGCGGGCGCCGAGCTTGTAGTACTCGGCGAAGCGATCGCGCAGTCCGTCGAGGCCCTCGGTCACCTTCTCGATATCGACGGTGGGGCCGGCGAGCGGCTTGGCGCCCTCGTCCACCTTGATGCCGGGAATGGCGCCCGAGGCCTTGATGATGTCGACGAGCGGCGTGCCGTCCTTGGCCTTCTGGCGGATCGTCTCGTCGAAGAGAATGACGCCGGAGACGTGGTTCTTCATGCCTTCGGGCGCGCGGAACAGCATCTCGCGATAGTCGCGGCGCGTCTCCTCGGTCGAGGTGACGCCGATGGTGTCGAAGCGCTTCTTGATGGTGCCTGAGCTTTCGTCCGCGGCGAGAAGTCCCTTGCCCGGAGCGACCATGGCGTTGGCAATGTCGGAAAGCTTCTCTGTCATTGGGCGACCCCTTGTCGGATAGGCTCTCGTTTTCCGTCGGGAGGACTTAGCGCCAATTGCGCGCCGCTGCCAGCCTGTGCAATGCACGATTGACGTGAGAAAGCGCCCGGCGGCACCGTCCTCGTACGGCTGTCACTTTCCGACATCAATACTATAAGCATTCCTACCCGGCGGGTGCGCCCTGCAAATATCCCCAACCGATCGTTAGCGGCTGGCCCGCTTGCGCGGCGTCGAGGCCGCCCTGCCTCCCAGACGGCCGCTCTTGTGGCAAGCCTCGATGCGCTAGGCCTTTATTTCTTCTGCTTGTCGGCGTCGTCGACGCCAACGCCGCGCACGCAGAAATTGCCGCATCTGACCCGGCGGTCTTTCGCAACCCGAGCAGGGCGTGCAAAAATGTCATCCCGACATCGTAAGGGCAAAAAGGCGATCGAAGGTCAAAGTTCGAGGCTTGGTATGGAGAGGCGATCGATGACGGCAACGGGCACGCCCGCGAGGTTTCTGGTTCTGGCAGCCGCCCTGCTCGCCGGCGCGGCAACGTCTCCGGCGCGCGCTGAGACGCTCTCCTTCAAGGCCGATCTCGCAGCGATCGCCGGCACGGACAGTAAAGCCGCCGGCACCCTCACGGCGGACTACGACACCAACTCCAAGAAGCTCACCTGGCGCGGCACCTACCGCGGGCTCGGCACCTACGCGACCGCGGCAAATCTGCATGGGACCACCAATCGCGTCGTCGTACGGCTTCGCGACATCGACAGCCCCTTCGAGGGCACCGCCATCGTTTCGGAGCGACAGGCCGCCGACCTCATCGCCGGCCGCTGGTACATACTCGTCCAGACCGCCGAACACCCCAACGGCGAGCTGCGCGGTCAGCTCACGCGCTCGAACTAGCGCGAGGCCGAGAACAGCCGTCGTTGCAGAAAAAGGCTGTAGCTTTCGTTGCGCGCCGCATCGAGACCGACGCGCCGCAGCAGCGCCTCGGCCGGGCGCGCCTCGGCGGCCTCGATGGCAACGCTCTGCAGCCTGTCGGCGTCAATGTGAAGCTCGGTGAACTCCGCCTCGCATTCGCCGAGGTCGAATAGCGTGCGGTGCTTGTCGACCACCACCACCGCCAGTGCGGGCTGCTCTGCGGCGAGCGCAACGAGCGCCGCCTCGGTGAACGGCGCGGCATCGCCGAGGTCGACGTCGATCCCCAGCGCCGGCGCGACCACGTTCTCGACATCGTCCGCCGGAACTGGAAACTCGGATTTGAGAACGGGCTGCCATTGCTCCAGGAGCTGCAGCCGTCCCTGCAGCCCCTTCACCTCCAGGTGGTGGGCGCGGATCTTCACGTTTGATTCCACGTTGAACCGGGTCACGATGTAGGTCTCGCGGCTGGGCGGCTGCTCTGAGGCCGGCCCCAGCGCGGCGAACGCGTCCCTGAATCGTGCAAGGTCGCTGCCAAACACGCGAAATTCGAAGCGCGCGACGTCCTGGAACTTCATGGACCGGCGTCCTCCCTTGCACCGTCGCAACGAGCCGGCACGAACGATCGTTCTCCGGATGGCTCTTAGCCCGGAAACCGCTCTAGCGCGCTGAGCGCCTCGTCGATGTCGGCTGTCGTGTGATCGGCCGAGATCTGAAAGCGTATCTCGTCGTCGCCCTTGGGCACGACGGGGTACCCCAATCCGGTGGCGAGAATGCCGAGCGCGCGCAGATGCGCGACGAGCCGCGCGGTGCGATCGGTATCGCGCACTAGCAGCGGGACGACGGGATGCTCGCCGTCGACCGTTTCCAGCCCGAGCCGCGTCAGCCCCTGCCGGAAGCGCGCGGTCATGGCCCGCAAATGGGCAAGCTGCGCACGCCCCTCCTGGCTGTCGACACGCGCCACGGCAACGAGCGCGGCCTCCGCCTCCCCGGGCGTGATGGGGTTGGAGTAGATGTAGAAGGGCGAGGTCTCGCGCAGGTAGTCGATGATCACGGGGCTGGCGACCACGTAGCCGCCGTTGACGCCAAAGGCTTTGCCGAGCGTGCCGATCAGCAAATCGACGCCATCGCACCCCGTGACCTCCTCGGTGCCGCGGCCGGTGGCGCCGAAGCCGCCGACGCCATGCGAATCATCGGCGACAACGATGACGTTCTCCTCAAACAGCCCATCATAGGCCGATACGAGCTTCATGATCTTGTCGAGCGGCGCATGATCTCCGCGCATGGAGAAGACACCGTCGGTGACGACGATGGCGCGGTTACATGTCCTGGCGGCCAGGTCGAGACTGCGCTCCAGGTCCTCGAGATCGAGGTGGTCGTAGATGCGCTTGTCCCCCGGGCGCGCGAGCGCGATGGCGTTGATGATGCTGTTGTGGTTGAGCTCGTCGCTGATCACGGCGGTTTTCGGGGTGATGAGCGGCGGCAGGACGCCCATCACGGCGGCGTAGGCTGAGCTGAACAGCATGCCGGCCTTGCGTCCGTGAAATGCGGCGAGCCGCTGCTCGAGCGCAACGTGCGGCGCCCACGTGCCGCTGATGAAGCGCACCGCGCCCGGCCCCGTGCCGTAGCGGCGCACGGCCTCCTCCTCCGCGGCGATGACGCGCGTCTGAAAGGAGAGCCCCAGATAGCTGTTGGAGTTCATGCGCAGAAAGGGAGTCTCTCCGCAGCCTTCGACGAGGAAGCGCGGCCCCTTGCCTTGCGCCGGAGCCACCACGCCGCGCGTAACGGATTCGGCACCTTTGAGGCGGCCGGAGCGGGAGAACTCATCGAGCCTGGCTTCCAACAGCGGGGTCAACTTCTCCGTGGGCATAGCGGTCTCCTGCCC
>CAYUBZ010000005.1:12411-24027 GCA_964443205.1 uncultured Hyphomicrobium sp.
GAGCATGTCCTTCGTCATCGCATCGAGATCGAACCGCGGCGCCCAGCCCCAATCGCGGTGCGCCGCACTGTCGTCGAGCGAGCGCGGCCAGCTGTCGGCGATCGCCTGGCGCACGGGGTCGATCTCGTAGTCGACGCCAAAACCCGGGATATGCCGGCGAATGGCCTCGGCGATCTCGGCCGGCGTGACGCTCATGGCGGTGACGTTGTAGGCGTTGCGGTAGCGCAAGCGGCCGGCCTCCGCCTCCATCACATGCATCATCGCGGCGATAGCATCGGGCATGTACATCATGTCGAGACGGGTATCCGCCGACAAGAAGCAGGTGTAGCTCGCGTAGCGAACGGCATGCGTGAACATCTCGACGGCGTAGTCCGTGGTGCCGCCGCCGGGTGCGGCCACGTAGGAGACGAGGCCGGGAAGTCGCAAACCCCGCGTGTCGATGCCGAAACGCTGAGCGTAGTAGTCGCACAGCAGCTCGCCCGCGACCTTGGTGATACCATAGATCGTCGTGGGACGCTGGATGGTCACCTGAGGAGTGGCGTCGCGCGGCGTCGACGGGCCGAAGACCCCGATGGAGCTTGGAAAGAAGACCTGGCAGCCATACTCGCGCGCAACCTCAAGAACATTATAGAGACCGCTCATGTTGACGCTCCAGGCGAGCTGAGGTGCTGCCTCGGCCGAGGCCGACAGCAACGCGGCGAGGTGGTAGATGGTGCCGACGTCGTAGCGCCGCACCACCTCGTGCAGCTGATGGGGCTCGGTGCAGTCGAGGTGCCCGTAGGGCGCCACCGCGGCCGCGCCGCCCGGTGGGAGCACTTTGAGGTCGGTCGCAATCACCCGATCAGCGCCGTAGCGCTCGCGCAGTGCGGGAACGAGCTCGGAGCCGATTTGCCCAAGGGCACCCGTCACCAGGATCGTTGTCATGCAAACCTCCGCGCGCAGGCGCTAGAACGCGCTCCGTCAACGGTAGTAGCTGCGGTACCACTCGACGAACCGCGCAATCCCGTCCTCGATCGGCGTTGCCGGCTTGAAGCCCACGTCGTCGACGAGGGCGTCGACGTCGGCATAGGTCTTGGGCACGTCGCCCGGCTGCAGCGGCAGAAAGTTCTTCTTCGCCTCCCGGCCCAGCGCCTTTTCCAGGCAGGCGATGAAGTGCATCAGCTCTACGGGGTTGTTGCTGCCGATGTTGTAGAGCCGGTAGGGGGCAGACGAGCTGGCGGGGTCGGGATTGGCGCCACTCCAATCGGGGTCGGGTGCGGCGATTTTGTCGGCGGTGCGCAGCACGCCCTCGACGATGTCGTCGATGTAGGTGAAATCGCGCGCGTGCGCGCCGTTGTTGAACACGTCGATCGGCTCGCCGGCGAGGATCTTGCGGGTGAAGAGGAACAGCGCCATGTCCGGGCGCCCCCAAGGGCCATAGACGGTAAAGAAGCGCAATCCCGTCACGGGCAGGCGGTAGAGGTGCGCATAGGAGTGCGCCATCAGCTCATTGGCCTTCTTGGTGGCGGCATAGAGGCTCAGCGGATGATCGACGTTCTGATGAACGCTGAACGGGAGGCTCGTGTTCGCGCCATAGACGGAGCTCGAGGACGCAAGCACCAGGTGCTCGACGCCGTTGCGGCGGCAGCCTTCCAGGACGTGCAGCGTTCCGACGACATTGGAATCGATGTAGGCGTGCGGGTTCTCCAGCGAGTAGCGGACGCCGGCTTGCGCTGCGAGGTGAATGACGCGCTGCGGCCGCGTCTCGGCAAACAGGCGCTCCATCCCGGAGCGGTCGCTGAGGTCGAGTTTATGGAAGGCGAAGCCGTTGCGGCCTTGCAGCCTGGAGAGCCGCGCCTCCTTGAGCTTCACGTCATAGTAGGCATTGAGATTGTCGAGCCCGATGACCTCGTCGCCGCGGTCCAAGAGCGCCTTGGCCGTATGGTACCCGATGAACCCCGCGGCACCGGTTACGAGGAATCTCATGGTCTTTTAACCCTGAAGGCCGCGTCCGCCCCGGCCGCCTCTCGAACCAGTGGGGGATGCCGCACGCCGCCGCTAAGTGATAGCGGAGCGCCTGTCAAGGCGCGGCGATCCTGCCGGCGCGGAGGTCAGGTTGCTTGGGCGGCGGCGAGCGGATAGATTGCCGCCGCCCCCCGAATGCCGATTATCGGCATTGGGTGCATATCTACTTCGTAAGCCGCCGTTGCCCGTCCTGTGACACCCCGGCAACCTCTGATGTTAAGAGACAAAAAGGCATGAATACCTTGGAAGATGCAATTGGTTGGGGAGGGCGGTGAACGTGCTGAAAGGATTGGCCGAAGCGGCCCCGATAGATGAGATCACGGCCTACTTTGCAGAGGTCGGCCGCGTTTGCACGTCGGTGAGGGTCAGCGACGGCGAGGGACGGCCGCTGAGCTTGCGGGCTGGGTTCGATTGGGTCGCCGAGCGCGCCCGCCGCGCCCACGATTCCGGCCACAAGATGATCCTCATCGGCAACGGCGGGAGCGCTGCGATTGCAAGTCACCAGGCGATCGAGTTTCTGAAAAACGGCGGCATTCGGGCCCTTGCCCTCAATGACGGCGCATCCCTCACCGCTCTAGCCAACGATCTGGGGTATGCGAACATTTTTGCCGAGCAATTGCGCATGCACGGTCAGCCCGGCGACTTGCTCGTGGCGATCAGCAGCTCCGGACAGTCGACCAATATTCTGAAGGCGGTCGAGACGGCGCGTGCGCACGACATGGCGATTGCGACGTTCAGCGGTTTTCAAGCGGCCAATCTGCTGCGCGCAAGCGGCGACGTGAATTTCTACGTGGATTCCGATCAGTACGGATTCGTCGAAATCGCGCATCACGCGCTCATCCAGGCCATACTCGACCTCAACGTGATCCCCGGACGGCCCGCGGACTGAGCGCCAATGACGATCGCGTCGCGACCGCGCGAAAGAGCTCGGGACGTCATTTGAAATGCATGGTGCTCCGCCACGCCCAGACGCACACAAGCCCAAGTTGCGCTTGTGCTTTGACGGCGCCGCCGGTGATGGAACTTCCACCCTGGCCAGCCGGCTGGCCGGTCTCGATTCTTTCATCATAACCGAAGCGGCCGGGAACGGCGCCGAGCCCGGCCCCGTGGGAACCGACCCGGCAGCCGTCGATCTTTGCATTTTCGTCGTGGATATCCGCAAGGGACTGACCAGCCAGGCACGGCGGCAGGCGGCGATCGCCGGCACGATCGGCGTGCGCCATCTCGTGCTCGCCGTGAACAAGCTGGACCTCGTCGGCTGGGACCGCGAGGCCTTTGAGGCTATCGCCGAGGCGTTTCAGGTTTTTGCCGCTCACTTTGATCTCGCTTCTGCCCTCACCATCCCGCTGTCGGCACTTCAGGGCGACAACGTCGCAACGCGAGGGGCAAACACGCCGTGGTACGCGGGCCCTACCCTGCTGTCGTATCTGGAGAGCGTGCAGATCGATCCCGGCGGCGCCCAGCGCCCCTTGCGCCTTCCCATCCTATCCGTGGCGCGTCCCGATCCCGACCATCGGCACTATACGGGCACGATCGCGAGCGGAACGCTGCGTCGTGGCGACCGGGTGCAGGTGGCGGTTTCCGGCGTTACCAGCGTGGTCGATCGCATTCTCGTCGACGGCAAGGACTGCGAGCAAGCCGTTGCGGGAGACGCCGTCGCCGTGGGGCTTGCCTCGCACATCGACGTCGCGAGCGGAGACGTTTTGGTCGAGCCCGAGCACCGCCCGCAGCTTGCCGAGCAGTTCGCCGCGCATCTCGCGTGGCTGTCCGATGAGCCGCTGCTTCCCGGCCGGGACTATACGCTGAAGCTGGGCACGCGCGAGGTGACGGCCAGCGTAACGGCGGTGAAATACCGCATCGATATCGATACGATGCACCACGACGCCGCCCGCACGCTCAAGCGCAACGAGATCGGCGCCTGCACCATCGCTGCTGCGGCACCGCTTGCCGTTGATGATTTCGCCGACTTCCCACAATCGGGCCGGTTCCTACTGAATGAGCGCTACTCCGGCGCCGTCATCGCCGCGGGTACGGTCGACTTCGCCTTGCGCCGCGGCGTCAACGTCCACATCCAGCCGCTGACCGTGAGCAAGAGCGTGCGGACCTCGCTCAAGGAGCAAGGGTCGTGCATCGTCTGGTTTACCGGGCTTTCTGGCGCCGGGAAGTCGACGATCGCCAACCTTGTGGAGGGCAAGCTCTCGGCCGGCGGGCACCACACCTATCTCCTCGACGGCGACAATGTCCGCCACGGGCTCAACAAGGATCTCGGATTCACTGACGCCGACCGGGTCGAGAATATCCGCCGCGTCGGCGAGGTGGCAAAGCTGTTCGTCGACGCGGGCCTCATCGTGCTGTGCTCGTTCATCTCGCCGTTCCGCGCCGAGCGCGCGGCCGTGCGTGGCCTTGTCGACGAAGCCGAGTTCATCGAGATCTACGTCAAGGCACCGCTCGAGGTTTGTGAATCGCGCGATCCGAAGGGCCTCTATGCCAAGAGCCGTTCCGGCCGGTTGCCGAACTTCACGGGCATTGATTCGCCCTACGAGCCGCCCGAAAACCCCGACCTCGTGCTCGATACGACCTCGGCTGCCGCCGATGCCCTTGCCCAGCGCGTAATTGCATTCCTAAGAACGCGCGGAATTGTCGCGCAGCCGACGTCCAAGCCGGGCTGATTGTCGCCCTTTCGGCGTGTTGTATCGCGGCCCCGGCCTGCCACCGTTACGGGAGTGGCGGATTGAGCACATCCTAGAAATATGTGGACCGCCCAATCCCAAACCTGTCGATGTTTGAGTAATGTTCGTGCGTACAAAGAGGCTAGCAGAGATGGTGGCAATTCGGTTTGCAAACAGTCGGTTATGGGCTGTGGTGCCGCTTTGCGCGTTTGCCCTCGCTTTGCCCGGTTGCTCGACCGTGGGCGATCTCGCGGGCATGTCGCGCCCCGGCTATCAGAACGATGGAAGCTACGTGCTCAGCGCTCGGGACGAGGGCCTTGGGTGCCGCGCACTGCACGAGCGCTCGCAGGGCCTTCAGGCACAGATGCAAACGCTGTCCGAGCGCGCCGTCGAACAGATGCAGCAGGTGCCCGGCACGATTGCGTCCGCCTGGGGCCGGTTGTTCGGCGCTCCCGGCGACGGCGTTCCCGCTGTCGCCGAATACAATGAAGCGCGCGCCGAGGAGGCCGCCTTGAACGCGACGCTTACCCGCAAGGGATGCAACACGGCGGAAACGGCGTCCATCAAGCGCTGACGTTCTGAGCACTTCGCCGGATTTGTTGCGCTTCAGGAATGAGGCGTGCGCTCAATCCGAAGAGAACGGCGCAAAATCCGAACGCCCCCACGAACCAGATTTGCCACATGCCGTAGCTCGAGGCCGCCGTGAGGGTAGCGGATGCGAAGGTCGCATAGGCATAGGGTTGAACCTGCGGCACCAGGGACCTGATTGCCTGCAAAATCGCAAGACCAAGCAAAGTCAACAACGTTGCACCGATCAATCCAAGCTCAAACCACGTCTGCAGGTACACGCTGTGCGAATGGGCTGACAACGACCAGCGAAGATCGGTACCGGGTCGTTTTGCAAGATCCCGCTCGAGGCGCGGTCCCAGAACGTAGGTCGTTCGCGCGCCGACGCCGAGCCAAGGCGACTTCAAGGCCTGCTCCGCGGTGAGGTTCCAGATGATGATCCGATGCCGCGCCGACGACTGCAGCCATGAAGCATTATGCACGTCCAGCCGGTAGGCTATCAAAGCAGCGGGGAGCACGGCCAGACAGGCAACCACCCAGCCGACCGCCAAGAGGCGTCCGGTCAGGCGCCCCGCGAGGTGCGCACAGGCAAAAGCGGCAAGCCCCCCAATAAACGCAACCTTCGAGGTCTCGTGCCAGGCAAGCATCACCGTTGTTCCGGTGAGCGCTAAGGTAAGGACGGCCAGGACCGTTGCCCGGGGGCGTGTCAAAGTATGGACCATGGCCATCACGGCCGGCCAGACAAAGAGTATCAATGGAACCATGTTCCACGTGAGATCCTCACGGGAAACCGAAACCACTCTACCACCGGACCATCTAAAATAATCGGGGCGGCCCAGATCACCTGGACCGATGCCAATCGTATTGTAGACCCAGATCTTGATGCTCTGATCCGTTTCAATCTCGAAGAAGAGAAAGGTGAGGCCCACGATGAGCCCGATCCACACTCCCTCCCCCATGTGCAGCAGGTTGGGGCGTGTCTCCTCGTCAAACAGCTGCAATAGGACCAGGGCGCCGGCCCCGATGCCGATGGCGGCAAGAATGTTGGGGACCGCGATCCTGGGCTCGATCGCCCAAGCAGAGCTGGCCAACGCATAGAGCAGGAAGATTGCCAGGTGCAGAGAGACGGACCCGCGCCGAGGCAGAGCATGCCCGAGCTGCCCGCGTATGGCGGCGGCGGCGAGAATGCTTGCGAGGGTCACGGCAAACACAAACGGCACCGTCTTCGCACTGACGAGCGCCGCCGCAACGGCAGCCAAGATGATCGAGCCGAGGAGGATGCCCCAGGTGCGCGTGCGAAACGGATGTCCAACCCTATCGAGTTCGCTCGAGAACATCTCTGACCTTGGGATACCCGGAAGTTGGAGTCGCTTCGCCGACGCTATGTCGGCACCTCCCCCAACTCAATCAATCTGGCGGCGTCGGGGGACGATCCAGCCAATGCCTGTGGCGCCGCCGCCATTGGCCATGCGCATCATAGCGGGCAGTGCATCCCTGCCGGCTACTTTGGACCCGGTCGCCCGCTCCGCATAAGAGAGCGAGTTGCTGATCCCCAATAACTTGTGGGCAATGAGCCGGTTGGGGGATTGAGCAGATTGCCAAACTCCGCCGGCAGGGGTAGCGACCATGTAGATGTGCGGGATCGCGGGGTTCATAGGTAACGGGCGTTACGACGGGCGAGAAGAGCGCATCGCCTCCCGTATGGCCGACGCGATCTCTCGCCGCGGCCCCGATGACCAGGGTGTGTGGGTCGACAAAGACGCCGGAATGGCCCTCGCGCACCGGCGGCTCGCAATCGTCGACCTGACGCCGGCCGGTCACCAGCCCATGCTCTCCCAATGCGGCCGCTGGGTCCTCACGTTCAACGGCGAAATTTATAATCACGCAACGCTGCGCGCCGAGTTGGAGCGCTGCGGCGCGGCACCGCGATGGCGCGGCCACTGCGACACCGAGGTCCTGCTCGCGGCCATCTCGGCGTGGGGCGTCCGCCGGGCACTCGAGCGGTCGGTCGGGATGTTCGCCTTCGGACTTTGGGATCGCAACGAGCGAACGCTCGTATTGGCCAGGGATCGGCTCGGAGAGAAACCTCTCTACTACGGATGGGCCGGCCGGACCTTTTTGTTCGGCTCGGAGCTCTCCGCGCTCAAGCAGCATCCCGACTGGGACGGAGAGATCGATCGCGATGCACTCTCTCTCCTGTTGCGGCTCAACTACGTTCCAGCGCCGCGCGCGATCTACAAAGGCATCGCCAAGCTGCCCGCGGGAGCCTGCCTCATCCTCAAGGCCGGGAATCGCAACGGACGCATCGAGAGCTACTGGGATGCCGGCGAGGCCGCCGCCGAGGGTGCGCGCAAACCCTTCGCCGGCAGTCCAGAGGAGGCCGTGGAGCGCACCGAAGCGCTCGTGCGGCAGTCCCTAAAGGGCCAGATGATGGCCGATGTGCCGCTCGGCGCCTTCCTCTCCGGCGGCATCGATTCCTCTACGGTCGTCGCCTTGATGCAGGCATCGAGTGCGCGCGCTGTACGCACCTTCTCGATCGGCTTCAACGAGCAAGGCTACGACGAAGCGCACTACGCCAAGGCCGTCGCGCGTCACCTGGGGACCGAGCACACCGAGCTCTACGTAACCATGAAGGAAGCGATGGCGGTGGTGCCGCGGCTGCCGTCGCTCTATAGCGAGCCCTTCGCCGATGCCTCGCAGATCCCAACGTTTCTCATCTCCAAGCTCGCGCGCAGCCATGTCACGGTGGCGCTGTCAGGCGACGGCGGCGACGAGCTATTCTCCGGCTATACGCGTTATCGTCTCGGCGACCGGCTCTGGCCAATCCTCTCCAGGGTTCCCCAACGCCTGCGGCGCGCGTGCGCCCGATTTCTGCTCAGCGTCCCGCCGGCGCAATGGGACCAAGTCCTGCGCAGGCCGATGCGCCTGCTACCGGAGCGCATGCGGCCGCAGCTTGCCGGCGACAAGTTGCACAAGGCGGCCAGCGTCGTCGGTCTGGGAGGCGCGGACGAGATCTATCAGGCCCTCGTCTCGCAATGGCAGCGGCCCGCAGACGTCGTCATCGGTGCTGCGGAGCCGGAACCGCAATGCATGGCTCCCGGGCCGGCTGGCCACCTTGCAGACCCAGTGCGGCGCATGATGCATCTCGACCTCGTCGGCTATCTCCCCGACGACATTCTGGTGAAGGTCGACCGGGCCTCCATGGCGGTCGGGCTGGAGGCTCGCGTGCCGCTGCTCGATCACCGCCTCGTCGAATTCACCTGGAGCCTGCCGCTCGGCCTGCTGCGGCGCGGCAGTCAATCGAAATGGCCGCTGCGCCGCGTGCTCGAGCGCCACGTGCCGCGCCATCTGACCGAGCGTCCGAAAATGGGCTTCGGCGTCCCCGTCGACAGCTGGCTCAGGGGAGGGCTCCGGGACTGGGCCGAGAGCCTGCTCGACGAGCACCGCCTCGCAAGAGAGGGCCTGTTCGACCCCAAGCCGATCCGCGCGGCGTGGCATGCCCATCTGGAGGGGCACCGCAACCTGCAATACCAGCTCTGGAGCGTCCTCATGTTCCAAGCGTGGAACGAGGCGCAGTGCGCCGGCCGCGCAACGACATCCCGGGAGCCGATGGCCCCCGCATCGGCGAGGGCTTGACGTGTCACGCCAGCCAAAGCTCCTCTATCTCGTCTCCGAGGATTGGTACTTCGTTTCACACCGGCTTCCCCTTGCCATCGCCGCCAAGGCTGCGGGCTTCGATGTTTCGGTCGCCACGCGCGTGACCGGTCGCGGCGAGATGATCCGAGACGCGGGGCTCCGCCTGATCCCCATCACCTTTGCGCGCTCGGGCCTGCACCCGCTTCGCGAGCTGCGATCGATGTCCGACCTCGCGGCACTTTATCGGCGCGAGGCGCCCGACCTCGTGCACAACGTGGCCCTGAAACCTGTCATCTACGGCACGCGTGCGGCGCGCCGCGCCGGCGTCAAGGGCGTCGTCAATGCGCTTATGGGTCTGGGATGGGTATTCAGCTCCGACAGCGCAAAGGCGCGGGCCTTGCAGCCGCTCGTCAAGCGGGCGCTGCGCGACGCATTGTCCGCTTCCGATACCCGCACCATCGTGCAGAACGCGGACGACGCCGCGCTGCTGACCGCCCAAGGGCTGACGTCCCCGGGCTCCATCCGCCTCGTCCGCGGCTCGGGCGTCGATCCCGGCAAGTATGCGACGGGCGCACCACCCTCCGACACGCCCTTAATCGTATTTCCGGCGCGGTTACTCGCCGACAAAGGGGTCGAGGAGTTTCTTTGTGCGGCCGCCATCCTCAAGAAGGAGGGCGTCTGCGCCAGGTTCGCGCTGGTCGGAGAGCCGGACCCGGCCAATCCCGCCTCTCTGGGCGCCGAGAGGATTGAATCGCTGGCAATCGCCGCCGATGCCGAGCTGTGGGGTTGGCGGGAGGATATGCCCCGCGTCTTTGCCGAGGCCGGCATCGTGTGCCTGCCCTCCTACCGGGAGGGGTTGCCCAAGGCCCTGCTCGAGGCGGCGGCCAGCGCGCGCGCCATCGTCGCCACCGACGTTCCCGGCTGCCGCGAGATCGTGCGCCCGGGCAAGAACGGCTGGCTGGTGCCCCCGCGCGATGTGCCGGCGCTCGCCGCGGCTTTGCGCGAGGCCATCGCGCGACCGGATCTTTGCGCGCGCTATGGGGCGGCGGGGCGCCGCATCGTGGAGCGCGAGTTCTCCCTCGACACCGTCATAAGAGACACGCTCGCCGTCTACAGCGAGCTTGTCGCAATGCCGAGTGTGGATGCAGCCGACGCGCGGATGGCTAACGCCGAGACATCGCGCCGGACGGCTTAGGGACGCCGGCCGCCGCGGCCGCCTGCACCATGCGGGCAAGGCCGGCTCTGGTGTCGGGATCGGGCCGCCAGCCGGCGGCGATTAGCTTGCTCGGATCGACCACCAGCGTCCCGCCGAGGCGCTGCCAGATGTCGGCACGCCCGATCAGCTTCAGGCCGGCTTCAAACACGGCCGGCGGTACGGGGAACAGGCGCGGCCGGCGGCCGGCGCCGCAGCGAAGCGCCGCAACGATCTCGGCGAGCGTCAATGGTTTTGGATCAGCGACGAGGTACGTCTCGCGCGCACAAGCCTCCTCGCCGAGCACGAACGCTATTGCCGAAACGAGATTCTCCAGGCCGAGAATCGATCGCTCGTTGGCAAAGCGCGCGAACGGAAGCGGCAGGGGCAACGCGGCGATGCGCATGAGGTGGGCGAGATTGCCTTTGGCGCCGGGGCCATAAACCATGGCCGGACGCAGGATCGTCCAAGCTCCGCCACAGGCGCGGACGGCATCCTCCGCCATCAACTTGGATCGCCCGTAGGCCTCACTGGGCCGCGGCTCGTCGGCCTCGCGGAGCGCCTGGGCCGCGGCAATTCCGCATTGCGCGCGGACCGAGGACAGAAAGACGAGACGGCGCACGCCGGCCCGCGCACACGCCGCCGCTAGGTCCGCCGTGGCGACGTGATTGACGCGGTCGTAGACCGCCGGGTCCACGTTGGGCCCGACGTGCGCAATGCCGGCAAGGTGCACGACGGAGCCGACGCCTGCCAACATCGGCGCCCAGTCGATCGACTGTCTGAAATCGGGGACCGCAACCGCCTCGACGCCCCTTGGCAGCAACGCGGTCTCCGGGTGGCGCGTGGCAGCGCGCACCGGGCGCCCCGCGCGCATTAGGGCGGTGACGAGAGCGGTGCCGACGAACCCAGAGGCGCCGGTGACGAGAATGCGCTCGCTCATGGCCGTCCTTGAGCGAAGCTCACGAGCAACCCCGTGACGAGCGCCACGCCGAGCACGAAGGCCGCGATGCTGCCGGCCGTTGAATCGAAAACGACGCTCATTGCCGCCAGCACAACGAGGCCAAGATTGACCGCAAACACGCGGGCGACGATCTCCATGTTGCTCAATCCGCCGTCGCCGGCGCGCTGATAGAAATGGCTGCGGTGCGCCTCCCAGACCCGTTCCCGCCCGCGCAAACGGCGCAGCAGCGTGATCGTCGTGTCGGCGATGAAGTAGAGCGGCAGCAGCAGCGCGGCGGCCACATGGCCGGAGCCCGCCACAAGAAGGAGCAGCCAGCCCACGAGGAGGCCGATCGGCAGGCTGCCCATATCCCCTAGGAAAAGCCGCGCGACCGGACGGTTGAAGGGGGCGAAGCCGAGCATGGCGCCATTGAGGGCCAAGGCGGCGACGAGCCCTTCGGGCGGCAGCGCGCCGAGCGCACCGACGAGGGCAACCCCCGCCGTAATCGGCACCACCTCCGCCACCGTGATCCAGTCGATGCCGTCCATGAAGTTGACGAGATTGACGAACCAGATCCCGCCCAAGAGCAGCAGACCGCGCTCGAGCCA